>JBBSTQ010000168.1:0-7085 GCA_038235745.1 Sphingobacteriales bacterium | reverse complement strand
GGCTTTAGTCCTTTTTTAACCATTGAACTTTGGTTATTGCTGTTTTCGCTTAGGCGGATGATTTGTTGATCAGCTTCGGCAACTAAAACTTCCCCAGTTTTTTTATTACTGATGGTGTAACGCAATTTTCCCGCAATTTTTTTGCTGGTAGGATTGCTCATTTCTATTTTTAACTCATGTCCGGTTAAAGTAGGGTTGAAAAATACATCGTCTATTTTACCTCCCAAATGGGATATTTCTAGCTTTACCGGTTGCCAAATTCCCATAAATTTAGCCCTTGGTCCGTTACCAAAACCACCAAACATTCCCGAGTTTAGCGACGCTAACATATCCCTGGTTACTGGCACAGTCACAGCTATAGAAACAACTTCGTTTCCTTTTTCTGCAATTACGCCGCGTTCTACATAAACCAATAAATTGTTCTTCCCCGCTTTTAAGTACGGACTTAACCTGCACTTAAAACTACCGAACATGCCTAAATGCCCACCCACATATTGCCCGTTTGCATAAACTCGGGAAATAGTAGCTACGCCTTCAAAATTTGCATAAATTTCGGTCGCTGTGGCGTTGTAGTTTTGTGGTAGTTCGATGGTTTTTTGATACCAACCAGCTTGTAGCTTTTCGGTATCAAACGGAAAATTCTTTACCCTCTGTTTTTCCTGTTCTTCATACGCTAAAGAAACATTTGGCAACCACCAAGAAATACGATTTAAAAATTGAGGAGTTTTTATAGAAAACCAATTACTATTTTGATTTGATAAGCCATTATTGATTTGTACCGCTTTTTCATCAATGGCTTTTGGAGAAGCATCAACCGGCTCATAACTTTTAGTTGCAGGCGTAAAGTCCCATAAACCATCTAACGTTTTTTGCTGATCTGTTAAATCAATTTTTACCGACTGACTGCTTTGCGCCTGAATTGTAAATGCGACAATCAATAAAATAAAGCCCGTTAAAAATAATCTCTTCATGCTCATTTATAAATTTTAAAATCATTCAATGGCGTTTTATTTTACCATTGAATGATTTCTTTTGTTATTTGTTGATTAAAAACTTTTTCTGGTAGTTACCGCTATCTGTATTCAGTTGTAAAATGTAAGTCCCTGTTTTTAAGATTTTTAAAAGCTGTTATTTAATAAACTTTTTCGTCAGCACTTCTGTACCGATAGCAAGTTTAACAACGTAAACGCCTCCAGCCCAAGCATGAGCAGGAATACCAACACTATTTACGCCCGTTTGCAAACTCAAATCCTTGCTTACCACTCGCCTGCCGTTACCATCGTAAATTTGTAAATTAGCTTTGGTGGTGTTTACGGATGTTATGGTTAGGTTTAAGATATTTTCGGAAACATTAACAACGAGTTCATTTTTTGCCAAGCCTGTTTTTATTGCAATTACTTTGGATGGCGTAGTTTTACCATCAAAATCAACTTGGTTTAAGTGGTAATAATTAATACCAGAAGCCGGTTGGGTATCCAAGTACCCGTATTTTGTTTGCGTATTTGTTGTACCCTTGCCGCTAATCGCTGTAATAATCTGGAAATTATCTTTATCAGTAGAACGCAAAACATCAAAACGTTGGTTGTTTAATTCGGAAGCAGTTTCCCAATTTAATTGGATACCCTGAGTGGTGTTTTTACCATAAAAACCTAACAAACTTACCGGAAGCGTGGTTTTGACAGCAGTACCAGGCGTAAACGAAATTCCTCTAAAGACGTAATTTACACCAGCCACTGCCGGAGCCGTTAGATCGGTTAAACTCCTAGAAATTGGCAAATTGTAGCCACTTTCATCTGTAAGTGTCTGCACCGAATTATTGCCAATATTTATTCCTTGGGTAAATCCTATTGTTGCATATAAAACCACTTTTCCAGCTACCACAGAACCAGTTAAACCATTAATCCCATTTGTTGCGGTAATTGAAGGTGTATTTTCTACCCATGTGTTGCTTACCAAGGAAAATTTTCTAATGGCATTTGCAGTATTATCCGCCACGTATAAAACATCGTTTGCAGTACCAGTAATAGCGGTTTCTAGGTTGAAAAACGCAAAGCCAACTGGTGTCATTGTTGCTGCGTTGGTTAAGTTTGTGGCCGATTGACCCGCAGTTGATGGTGTGCCTGAACCAACCGATGCAATACCGGTAACACCTGCCGTATTTCCACCTATAAAAAGTTGACCATTTGAAATTGATACGGTTCTAATATTTAGTTGGGTGGTTGTTAACTGCGTTGGAGCAACTGTTGCTACGTTTCCAAACGGCACATACATTACTCCACCGTTAGCGCCAACAGTCCAAAAATTAGTACCATCTATGGTAGCAGACGATCTTATGGTTGCAGTACTATTTGCTTTCGGAAATTTTGTACTTAAATCAACTGTTCTATCATTTTTTACCAATGCAATAACTTTTGGTTGGCTGCCTGCACCAATATGGTCAGTTGCGCCAACTCCTGCAACATACCCTGCAAATGTTACAAAATTTCCATTTGGCGATAGGTTTAAAACTCCCTCTTGGTTAGAAGTTCCGCTTAATGTTAACCTATTTCCTGATGTATTATTTACTGTAGTGGTGTTTATTAATGCCCCAGCCGGCGAGTATTCTAATAAATCTACTGCTGTTGTATTTCCGGTTAAAGTAGTTCCATTCCCTACTCGTAATACCAACAAATTACCTGGAGTATATTGGGTAAGCGATAAATCGCCGTCGGCATCAACCACTCTACTATATAGTGTTTTTACCGTATCATTAATAGCATAAAGCCTATATTGGTAATTTTCATTTGCCACTAAACCTGTGTTTAGGTAACTGGTGCTGTTGGCAGCTATATCTGCTATTTTAGTAAAGTTGGATTGCCCAACAGTTTTTGATTCTAAAACATAACCTGTTTCAAAATTGGTAATATCTTGCCAATCAATTCTGATAGAAGTTGGCGACTGTCTGCTAGCGCTAAAACCAGCAACTGGATCAAGATCTACATTAATATTTCGGTCTGCAGATACGGTTGTTTCTATTGATGGCCAAATTACTTGCGAACCTTCTTTAAAATAATAGGTTCTAGTATCGCTTAAAGATGCAACATTATAAAAAGTTGCCGCACCAGCCGATTCTGTAGTATGGCGTTCGCCGTTAAAGTATATATTTATATCGTTTTTAGCTGCACCTTGAGAAGTTAAGTTGAAATCTACTTTACATAAATTTACCTCGCCAAATAATGGGTTAAAAGTTTGCTCCCAACTGCTTACACCTATAATTGGTAGCGCAAAAGAGAAAGCGCTAGGTTCTGTTGCTGTACCAGCAGCCTGCCAAACGTTCCAACTTGGCTTTTTAGTTCCTTGAAATTGTGGGAGTGTAGATGCTCCGTCTCTCGTCCATAAACCAAAATAAACTGGAAACAAGGTAGCATTATCCACCCTTCTGTGGTATTGTACAGCTTCTAAACTTGGTAAGCGACTAAATTTTTTCCAAAAATAAGCCACGCCAGCTGCATGGGTATTTAAAGTATTAGCATCAGTACCAGCACCAGCATTTACGCCTTGCTCTGTAAACATTAACGATCTTACTTTTAACCCTTTATATAAACTAGTCTTTTGGCGCATCCAGGTGTCTAAAAGCTCAATATTTTTGGGTGTTATTAATGTAGTAGTGTTTAAATCGTTGGTAATATTTATATCATTCCATGGTGCACTGCCATTTTGAGGATAGGGATGGTGAGCCAATCCCCACTCATAATCGCCTTCTTTTAGCATCAAATTATTTAATGCCCCTAACATTTGTCTTGGCGAATAATCTACAGCTCCGTTCCAAAAATGTGTGGACGAAAAAAATACTTTTGCCGAAGGATCAAACTGACGAACAGTGTAATATACTGTACGCATAGACCTGTCATATAATTCTAAATATGTTTGTAAGGATTTATAACCGGCACTTGTCCAAGTATTTGCGGCATCTACCTCGTTATGGATAATCCAATTTGAAATTTTACCATATAAATTATCAGGTCTATTATACCTATCTGCTAAAAAAGAAACCATTGCACTATAGTAAGTTAAACCAGTTAGTGTAGTTAGGTTTGCCATGCTATAAAATGCAGAACTTTCCGCATCTGGATGGGTAAGTATAGATTTAAATGCTGTTGGTGGATTGTTTGGGATTAAAAGAATGATAGAAGCTAAAGAGTTATTATCAGAACAGCTTTTAAAGGTAGCATCAAGATTACTTACAAAGGTTGGGTTAAAATAAAATAACCTCCCGTTATAATTGTAACTTAAACTTGTGGGTGTAAGGCTTAAAAAATTACTACTCATTAATAAATTAACAGTAACATTTTTTGAACCCAAATTGTTAAGATCATCCTGCAAATCACTTAACAAAGGGCCGCTAACTGCATCATAAGCAGCTGCAATACCTTTTTTTGTTGAAGGCTTAATTTCAGGGAAATATTTTGTTGAAGCATCATAAACATCATCTGCAAAGTGTGCATTTGAACGGTATGTCCATGAAGTCCCGTTTTGTTCTGCAATAACCCATCGCGAATAAATACGATCATAAACCGTATCTGTAAGAGTTACAAATCTATTGATACTTGTTTTTAAGTTTGCTACGTTTCCTATCGGGATAGAAAAATCAATATCCTGAGGGCTAAAAATTGGATTGAACATTTTTATTTCACAAAGAAATAAATTGCCATTGTTTGATGGTATGCTTAAATCTAGGTTAATATTATTTGCATCAACCTGTACATTATTAATTTTATTTGGGAAATTGGTGTTTAAATAAGTATTTATAAAAGCAGTACCTGCACCGTCTTTTATAATAGGATCTGAATTAAATTCGGTAGGTGTAGGGTTACGCAGAGTGATATTTTTTACTTGAATAGATTGCCCAGCTGTGGTTCCAAAATCAAACCTAAATCTTGTAAAGCTAGCATTCCATGTTGCGGTTCTTTTAAGGTTTACAACAGCGGTTTTATAAGTGGTGGTTGGGGCTAACACTCCAGCAGAAACTCTTCTATCACTGCTAAATGGTGAGCCATAGAAAATAGTTAAATCATCAATACCTCCGGTAGATATGTAATCGAAACTGATGTAATATGCAGAATTAAAATCATAAGCAGTGGTTAAGTCAACAGCGGTAATAGATGGGTCATTTCCGGTTGTATTTATGGAAAAACTACCATCACCATTTGCAACAACCGTTAAGTTATTAATGCCTCCACTAGTTCTTAAACTCATGGGAATATTGGTTTGTGCGTAAGCTACTGCACAAAGTATCATTGCTAAAAAAAAACTAAATCCCTTTCTTACTCCCATTTTTTTAAATTTTTTATTTAAAAAAACGAAGCCATTATTATTTACAATTTCATCAACATCATTAGTTTTAAAGCCTACGTGTTAATAATACAATTAATAAAAATAGCTTCGTTTCTGTTTTTTGTGTTTAATCTATTTAATAAACTTTTTTGTTAATACTTGTGATCCAATGGTTAATTGAGTAACATAAACACCCGCTGGAAAATCATTAATTGAAATTTTAGCTGTATTTAAACCGGTTTCTAAAATCAAAACTTTAGATACAACTTTTCTACCGTTGGTATCATAAATTTGCAGATTAGCATTTGCACTATTTATAGCGGTAATGGTTAGGTTCAAATCGTTTTCAGAAACGTTTACACTAAGCTCATTTTCTGTTAAACCAGTTTTAACAGCAATCACCTTAGATGGAGTAATTTTGCCATCTAAATCAACTTGATTTAGTTTGTAGTAATTTGTACCTGATGCTGGTTGGTTATCTAAATAAGAATATCTACTTACAGAATTTGTTGTTCCTTTACCGTTTAAAGAGGTAATCAATTGAAAATTATCTTTATCAGATGAGCGTAAAACATCAAAACGTTGATTATTTAATTCTGAAGCTGTTTCCCAATTCAACTGTACACCCTGTGTGGTATTTTTACCGTTAAAATCTGTTAAGCTTACCGGTAATGTTGTTATAACGGTTGAGCTAGGTGTAAATGAGAGCCCTCTGAATACGTAATTAGCACCTGCCGTAACTGGAGTAGCTAAATTTGCTAAAGTTCCAGAAATTGCTGCATTATATCCATTATCATCAGTTAATCTTTGTATTGCGTTATTTCCAACATTTACTCCTTGTGTAAAACCTATGGTTGCGTATAATACAACTTTGCCAGCAACTACAGACCCAGTTAAGCCGTTGATGCCATCAGTTGCTGCTATTGCGGTACCGTTTTCTGTCCAAGCACCACTTACCAAAGAAAATTTTCTAATGGTATTGGCGCTATTATCAGCTACATATAACACATCATTTCCTGCAACTGTGGTTGATAAATCAAAAAAAGCGAACGCAACTGGCGTCATGGCAGCAACACTTGTTAAATTTGTTATAGCTTGACCGGTTGTAATTGGTAAACCTGTACCTACAGATGCTACACCAGCAGTTCCTGCTGTATTAGCACCAATAGTAAGCTGCCCGTTAACATTAGATACAACTCTAATATTTACTACTGTTGAATTTAACTGAGTAGAATTTGTTGTAACTGCATTAGCATAAGGCACATACCTAACACCGCCAGCAGCACCACTTACCCAAAAACCACTACCGTCTGCTGTTGTTGATGACCTAACCGTAGTTGCCATATCAGCCCTTGGAAAACGTGTAGTTAAATCGATACTTTTATCTGCTTTAACCAACGCAACTGTTCTTGTTTGACTACCAGTTGTATTATGATCCGATGCACCAATTCCGGCATCATAACCTGCAAATGTTAAAAAAGCACCGTCAGGAGAAAGACTTAATACACCTTCTTGATTAGAATTCCCAGATAAAGTTAAACGGTTTCCTGCTGTTGCATTTTGTACAGCTATAGTACTAATTAAAGCTCCGGCTGGAGAATACTCTAATAAACTTACTTGTGCGGTATTACCTGATAGTGTAGCAGTGCCATTTCCCACTCTCAATACCACCAAGTTACCCGCTGCAAATTGTGCAAACGTTATTTTTGCAAAAGCCACAATTAATGTGGTTACTAGTAATTTTCTTTTCATAATATTTATTTTTAAAAATT
>JBBSTQ010000167.1:0-7203 GCA_038235745.1 Sphingobacteriales bacterium | reverse complement strand
GCAAGAACCTAAATATTACAATATGAAAGCATACGTATTCCCAGGACAAGGCGCACAGTTTGTGGGCATGGGCAAAGATTTGTACGACAATTCTGACTTAGCGAAAGAACTTTTTGAAAGAGCGAACGCAATTTTAGGCTTCCGGATTACCGATATTATGTTTAGCGGTACGGAAGAGGATTTGAAACAAACTAAAGTTACACAACCTGCCATATTTTTACATTCGGTTATTTTAGCAAAGGTTTTAGGTAGCGATTTTAAACCTGATATGGTTGCTGGTCATTCTTTAGGCGAATTTTCTGCACTTACTGCAACGGGTGCATTATCTTTTGAAGATGGATTGACTTTGGTAGCTAAAAGAGCAAATGCCATGCAAAAAGCCTGTGAAATTCAGCCGTCAACCATGGCTGCAGTTTTAGGTTTAGATGATTTTACCGTGGAAGATATTTGTCAACGTGTTAGCGATGTGGTTGTTCCTGCAAATTATAACTGCCCTGGGCAATTGGTGATTTCTGGAAGCATTGCAGGTGTAGATAAAGCTTGTGAATTACTATTGGCAGCTGGTGCAAAAAGGGCCTTAAAATTAAATGTGGGTGGTGCTTTCCACTCGCCGTTGATGGAAGCAGCAAAAGTAGAATTAGAAGCTGCAATTGTAGCTACAGAAATTAAAGAACCACTTTGCCCTATCTATCAAAATATTGATGCGAGACCATATTTAGATGTAGCTAGTATTAAGCATAATTTGATTGCGCAATTAACTGGGTCTGTGAAGTGGACGCAGGCTATGAAACGAATGCTGGATGACGGCGCAACATCGTTTACAGAAGTAGGCCCAGGAAACGTTTTACAGGGATTGGTAAAGAAAGTAGATCGCTCTATTTCAACAGAAAGCGCTACAATTTAATCGATTTAAATATAAACAGCAGGAACACCCTTTCCTGCGTTTTTTGGCTTGGTTTTAAGGCTACAGTTTAGAACGTTATATTTATAACGGGTTCAGCTAATAAAATAATCATTGAAAACTTCTACAAAAATACGTTGGCTTTTATTTTTAGTAACGATTGGTTTGTTTGCCACTTCTTTAACCGCAAGATGGGCATCAACACAACTGATAAAGCTTTATGATATTGCCGATGATATTAGCGAGCTATTAATCAAAAAAGAAACTGAAGTTTACAATTTTTTAGAAGAGAAAGAGAACTTAGAAGATCTAAAGTCGGTAACAACGCATCCAAAAATCGCCACTAACCTTCTTAACTTTTTCAAAGAAAAGGATATATTTTTTCAGGTATACCGTAAAAAGCAGCTGGTGTTTTGGTCCGATGCTGTAATACCTGCCAACAACGTAAATAGCTTTAAAAGTGGGACTAGTTTTGCGCAATACAACAATGGCAGTTACGAGGTTATCAAAAAAGTAGATCAAGATTTTATTGTACTTTTTTTCATCCCTATTAAGTCCCGGCTCCCATTCAAAAATCAATACCTAAATAACGACGATTCTAAAGCTTACATTATCCGTAACCGGAATATCGAAATAGCAGATATTTCGGATGCAGACGTAATTGACGTAAAAAGCCGAAATGGCAAATTTTTGTTTTCCATAAAAAAAGTAAACGAAAAAATTAAGGTGCCCTACTCCAGCACAGAAGTTTTCATGTGGTGTCTTGGTTTATTTACTTTGCTACTGCTAATCAATAGCATCTGTAAACACTATGCCGATTTAGGCTCTCCGGCGCTTGCCCTAATTTCTCTTGCGATTTTAATATTTCTGTTGAGGTATTTAGGGTTAAAATACCATTTTCCGGATGCACTTTATAGTCTTAAACTTTTCAATCCGGCGCTTTTCGCATCTAATTTTTACTTCCCGTCGTTCGCAGATTTAATTTTAAATGTCATCAGTTTTTCGTGGCTTAGCGTTTTCGCTTTCTCCTATAAAAACCAGCTTCTTAAACCTTTAAAAAACAAGTTTGTAGCTTACGGCATTATAGTTTATGGTGCATTATTTATAGTGTTGCTCTCTTTCATTTATTCGAACGCTTTTTTCGGCCTTATATTTAACTCTAACATGAACTTCAAAGTTTCCAATCTAGTAAATCTAAACTTTGTCAGCTTTATTGGAATTTTAATGACGATGTTGGCCTTACTCTGTTATTATTTGTGGATTGACTTGCTGGTTGCATTGACCTTGTCCTTAAATATTAGCATCAGAAGAAAAAAAATAGCGCTGTTATCACTCTATCTCCTTTTTTTGCTGGCCACCATCTTATTTTATCAAAGTTCAATTTATCACGTTCTTATTTTTGCGATAATTTTGATCGCCGTAAAAATAAATTATCAAACTGATGCTAAATCTATTTTCCCAGCAATTCTATTAATTTGCTTTATATTTTCTACTATAGTTTCATTAAAGCTCAACGCTCATGAAAGCTTTAAACAACAGGAAATTAAAAAAACTTTACTGCTAAAATTAACTGAACCTGAAGATCCTAATACCATTATATCTTTTAACGATGCAGAAAAAGACATTGTAAATGACAAATATTTAGCTAAACTCTTAAACGACAGATCATCTAACAATATTAGCCTAAACGCTAGAGTTAGTAATAATTACCTTACCAATTACTTAAATAAGTTTGATTATAAGGCGTACTTGTTCAATCGAGAAGATTCGCTAGTCAGTTTCGGAAAAAACATTAAAATTGATAAGTTTAAAAAGCAGGTAGAAAACTCCTCTATAAAAATCAGCAACTACTTTTACAGGCTAAACAACACATTTGGCTATCAAAGCTATTTTGGAATTATCCCTATTAAAGTTGCAGATAGCACCGTAGGTACTTTAATTTTAGAGCTAAATTCTAAAGAGCTCACAACAAACGGAACCTTTCCACAACTTTTACAAAATGGAAATGCCAACCAAAACTCGGAACTATCAAACTATTCGTACGCATTTTATAAAGACAAAAAATTAGTAAACCAATATGGTTTTTTCGTGTACGATTTAATTAACACCTTTATAGGCGGACATAGTGAGGAGTTTGTTGTGCTCAACAAAAACGGTTATGAACACTTGATTTATAAGCCGAGCAACAATACAACTATTGTTGTAACCAGCGAATCCAACACCTTTTGGCGAGAGCTAGCATCACTCTCGTTTTTCTTTATCATATTTTTAGTTTTCGCACTAATAGTTACCTCTTACAGATGGATTGTAACTGGTTTTCACAACTATAATTTTGATTTTAAACAGTTTAGAAAAAAAATATTAGAATCTAACAACAAAATTCTTTATAAAACCCGTATTCAGGTAGCCTTGGTTTTGGCAGTTGTAAGTTCATCGTTAATTATTGGAATTATCACTTTTTCTTACATATCCATCCAGTATAAAGAGCAACAACAAGACTTTATTAAAAGTAAAATTCGCACCATTGCAGATTCGTTTGAACAAAGCACATTCAACGATTCCAACTCCGTCGATGAAAATTTCGGAAACATCACTTTCGATGAATTTTCTAGACTTTATAATTCGGATTTGAATTTGTTTGACGTTAATGGTAAGCTAATATATTCTACTCAATATAAAATTTACGCAATTGGTTTGGTTGCAGACCGGATGAACGCTGAAGCTTATTTGAACCTTAAGCTTAGGAAAAAATCGGAATTTATACAAGATGAATCAATTAACAGATTAAAATTCACATCGGCTTATATGCCGATAAAAAACAAAAGCAACAATGTAATTGCTTATATAGAACTCCCCTACTTTGCCAATCAGGACGATTATAACCAAAAAATAGGCTCGTTTCTAAACTTGTTGATAAATATTTATGTGCTGGTTTTTGTGGTCATTGGTTTTTTTGCATTTGTAGTTGCAAACCAAATTACAAGTCCCTTAAGTTTAATACAGGAGAGTTTCTCTAAAACCAGAACTGGAGGCCAAAACACGCCGATTAAATGGAAACGAAATGACGAAATTGGAAATCTGATTATTGAGTACAACGCAATGGTGGAAGCTTTGGAGGAAAATGCCAGTAAACTTGCACAGTCTGAACGGGAAACTGCTTGGCGGGAAATGGCAAAACAAGTAGCTCACGAAATTAAAAACCCATTAACTCCTCTGCGATTGGGCATTCAGATGCTGGATAGGGCTTGGAGAGAAAAAGATGACAGATTTGACGCAAAATTTGAAAAGTTTAGCAAATCATTTTTAGAGCAAATTGACAGTTTGAGTCGCATAGCTTCTGAATTTTCTAACTTCGCTAAAATGCCTGAACTTAAGTTAGAGCGGATTAATTTATTGGCAACGATAAATAAAGCGATCGAAGTTTTTAGTCAGATGGAGCATATTGTAATTCAATGCGACGAGAAATCGTTGCAAAACTGTTTTGTTAAGGCAGATAAAGACCAAATGTTACGGTCGTTCAATAACCTCCTGAAAAATGCTATTGAAGCAATCCCCGATGGCAAAGAAGGCATTATAAAGATTAATGCCCTGCAACTGAACGGAAAAGTAGAAATTAAAATTGCTGATAATGGTTCGGGCATCCCTGAGAGTTCTCGGAGTGATATTTTCGTTCCAAATTTTACCACCAAAAGCTCGGGAACGGGACTAGGTTTAGCTTTTGTTAAACAAGCTATCCAAAATGTAAACGGAAATATTTATTTTACCACAGAAATTGATGTAGGAACCACTTTCTACATTACCTTACCCGTGGTTAGTTAATGATTTACAAAAGTGTAATCGGTTTTGTGTTGTGTTTTGCTTCGCTAACCGCTTATGCACAGTTTACACCCGCCCAAATTCTTAAGAAAGTTGTCGTCACAGATTCCATAGCGCTTGATACGCTGAGCATTTTGCCAAACAGTTTTAAGGTTTTATCGGGTACTTTGGCTGTAAATCAGAATCAATACCGAATTAATTACGCTTCTTCTGTGTTGGTATGGTTGCAAAAGCCTGACACCGACTCCGTTTTAGTGAGCTATAAAACCCTCCCGCTTTTGCTTTCAAAAAAAGTTTTTTATAAAGACCCTAAGCTTATTGAAGAAGAAGTCATTAACAACCAGCCTTATATTTATCAGGTAAAAAAAGAAGAAAACGCCATCTTTAATTTTGAAGGCTTTAATAAAAGCGGAAGTATTTCCCGTGGAATTGGCTTCGGAAATAATCAGGATTTAGCAGTTAATTCTAACTTGGTTTTACAATTATCTGGAAAGTTGAATAACGATATTGAAATTTTGGCCGCCATTTCTGATGATAACATCCCAATTCAGCCCGAAGGCAATTCCCAACAAATCAATGATTTTGATAGAGTTTTTATTCAGCTAAAGCGGAAAGAAGCGACCTTAATTGCAGGAGATTATGAACTCAGAAGACCTGACAGCTATTTCGCAAATTATTTTAAACGAACGCAAGGAATAACAGCAAGTAACTCTTTTAAGGATAAGAAAAATAGAATTTATGAAACCGGTGTCGCATTAGCAGTTGCCAAAGGCCGTTCGGCAAAAAACAGTTTTGATGGTTTAGAGGGAAACCAAGGGCCTTACCGTTTGCAGGGCAATAACGGCGAACAGTTTATTATTGTTTTATCCGGAACGGAACGGGTTTTTATTGATGGTGTTCTGCTTTTACGTGGTCAGGATAATGATTACGTGGTGGATTATAACACCGCCGAACTGACTTTTACCACAAAAAGGTTGATTACCCGATTTACACGAATTGTGGTGGAGTTTGAATACTCTGATAAAACCTACGCCCGCAGTTTATACCAGTTTAACCAAGGTTTTAAATCAGAAAAGCTGAAACTTAATTTCAACTACTATAGCGAGCAAGACAATCCGCAGAAACCTATTTTACAAGATTTAAATGATGGTCAAAAACTTTTTTTAAAAGGAATTGGCAATAATATTAGTCAAGCAGTTTTCCCAAATGTTGATAGCGTTGCGTTTAACGAAAATGAGATTTTGTACAAAAAAATAGACTCGTTGGGCATTGCAGAGATTTATGTTTACAGCACCAATCCGCTGAATGCGAAATATCGGGTTGGTTTTTCTTTCGTTGGTCCTAATGCGGGTAATTACAAAATTGATGTAAACTCTGTAGCCAATGGGCGGGTTTATGTTTTTGTTGCTCCGCAAGGCGGCCTTTCGCAAGGGGATTATTCGCCGGTAAGTTTGTTGGTAACGCCAAAAAAGCAACAATTAATCACGCTTAATGCGGATTATAAAATTGCTAAACGAACCCAAATTTTTACTGAAATTGGCTTTAGCGATAACGACGTCAATTTGTTTTCGGATTTACAAAACAGCCAAAACCGAGGTCTAGCTTATAAAGTAATAGGTAAAGACACACGGGTGCTGAACGGGAACGACACCACCGGATTGAGATTGAAAACGAGCGCCAGCTATGAATACGTGAACCAACAATTTAAACCATTAGAGCGCTACCGCCCAGTAGAGTTTGATCGGGATTTCAATTTTAGAAGCACCCAACTTTTACCTGCCGATGAGCATTGGAGTACTTTGAGTTTGCAACTCATAAAATCTGACCAAAAAAATATTGCTTATGGGATCTCTAATTTTAACAGGGCTGACTATTACAACGGCTTGCAACAAAATTTAAGTGGCCGATATCAGTACAAAAACAACAAAATAAGCTACGTGGGCAGTTTACTAAATACCACAACAGATATTGATGACGGACAATTTTACCGCCAGGTTTTTAGCTTGGCAAAAGGTTTTAAATACTTTGAAACTGGGTTTAATTACCACGAGGAAAACAATAAAACCAGCAACTTGATAACTGACACTTTGAACTTTCAATCGTTTAGTTTTAGAGCTTACGAGTATTTTGTGAAATCAGCAGATAGCGCAAAACGCAATTTTTTATTACTCTACAACCAACGGTTTGATGAACTGCCTAACGGTAAAGCACTAAAGTCTTTTTCCAAAGCAAATACCTTTACGGGGCGGTTAGTACTCAGCAAAAACACAAATTCTAACTTGGCTATTAACGCCACTTATCGCTCAATAAATTATTTGGGTACAGATAGTCTCAACAAAAATGAAGAAACTTTATTGGCGAGAATTGATTATAATTTTACTGGTTTAAAAGGTTTTGTGAACCTGCAATCCTTTTACGAATTGGGTACTGGACAAGAACCGAAACGAGAGTTTGTGTATTTAGAAGTTACAGCATCGCAGGGGATT
>JBBSTQ010000166.1:0-7207 GCA_038235745.1 Sphingobacteriales bacterium | reverse complement strand
GCTATTTTATTTGCTAACAGATATTTAGAGGCGATTGCCTGATCATTTAATAAACAAAAACCTTCGCCCCCATTACTTCCAGCATGATGCGTTCCACCGGCAACATTAAATGCCACTCCATTTTCAATTGCATAATGGCAGCCATCAATTGTACCTTGCGCAATGCGTAATTCTCGTTCAACCAACTCAGCGGTTAACGGAAAACCGGTGCGTTTCTCTTCTTGATAAGTTAAATTGAGATTCTTTAGCTTTTGCCAATAAAGTTCTTCGTGGGCAAGAACAA
Organism: Sphingobacteriales bacterium; assembly: GCA_038235745.1. Lineage (GTDB taxonomy): Bacteria > Bacteroidota > Bacteroidia > Sphingobacteriales > Sphingobacteriaceae > Pseudopedobacter. Next base: position 6,924 of record JBBSTQ010000166.1, on the reverse strand, counting down.
CCCATTTTTCGTCGCATATCCCTGGAGAAAAAAGATTTTCATCGGTAATGATGCCTTCGTGTTTTAACTGAAGTGGAATCAATTCGTACTTCAGCATCGGGAAACGATGTCCCTCTGGCAATGGATGTGCATAAATTGGGTCAAATGCTATTTTAAGCATTTAACTGGTATTTTTTATAAGTGGCTATTTTGTAAAATTGATAGATCGTTAAAGCGCTAACAAATCCAAAGCCAGCCCATGCCAATAAAATCACGTTGCTGAATGTTGCCTCGTCAACCGCAGTTCGTTTCAATACGATGCCATAAAGTGCCCAAACAACCACTAAGCCAAAGAATGGATTCTTTTTTTTAATGATGATGAATGCCGATAGAACAACAGTCACAATAATCATGACCATTGCCCAAACAGCTGGCGCAATTCCAAATCCGTCCCAATTAACAGAGACCAAATACAAGGAGATATTCGCAATATTAGCGACGCACAACCAAGCGAAGTAAATAGTTAAAGGAAACGCTGTAAATAGCTTACTGCTGAATGTTTTATCATTATCAAAAAGATTTAGATTAATGAATATTTTGACCAACGCAATCAATTGAACAATAATTAATAACATAGAAGTTAACAGGTACTCATAAGTAAATGCAAACACCCAAAACGTAGTTGCGATGTTGTTGATGATGAACAGATTCTCGATTTTCAAAACATCCTTATTTGCTTCTGAATGCACATCATCTTTGTAAGCTCTAATCAAATGATAAATGGTAAAACCAAACAGCGAGAGATAAATTACTCCCCAAATTGCGAAGGTTATGCCTGCAGGCGTAAAAACGGTATCGTATTTATTTGAAATATCGGCATTGGTAATGCCTCCAAATATTTTGAGCTGACTTAAGTTGGAAACCGCGAAGGCGATCACGTAAAATACTAAATTCAGGATTGCTAGCGTTTTTACTTTTTTCATGATTATTTTAAATTATAGCTTTTCAAAATCGATTTTTTGATGATCGCCTTGGTCGTAAGTTCCACCTTTAATAATCGCTTTCAACACGTTAAACAACACCACCATATCACTTTCTGCACTATCCCAGTATTCTGCTTTAAGCACTTCTACCCTGATTAGCGTAAGTCTTGGGTCGCTTTTTCCTTCTGGAAACCAAGCTTTCATCGCTGGCACCCAAAGCGTATTGATTTTCTCCTGATCGTGGGCTAAAAATAACCTCCCGCTCAATGCGATATAGGTATTTGTTTCTGGGTTGGTATAGGTCACTGAAACGTTGTTATTGATTGCAACATCGTGTTCATCTGGCGTATGTTCATCAGAAAAAAAGAAGATGTTACCGTCATCATCCAGTTCCATGGTATTCATCGGGCGACTGTAAAATTCGCCGTTTGCTTTTAGGGAGTTTAGCATGGCGACGTTTACATCATCAATTAGTTTTCTGAGCTTATCTATTTTCTCTGCTTTTTCGTTCATTTTGATATTTTTAATCGAGACAATTTAGCAAAAAAACTGCCAAGTAAGTTCCGTTTGCGACGCTAAATTGCGGGCAATAATTAAAGTCTATTACCTTTTAATCAATTTTTAAACCTATTGCGTTCAACAGAATTGACGCATTAAAAGTTTTACACTCGCCCGTTTTAATTCGATAGTCAAAAAACATCTCTTCATTTCTAATTTGAATATCGAAATGGTAATTGCGCACATTTTCTGGAAAATCAGTAGCTAACTCTGCAATTTGTAAATCGTGAGTGGCAATGAAACCCGGCGTTTGCTGTTTAATTAAAGCCTTGATAAAAACCTTTGAACCCAAATATTTATCTCTGCTGTTGGTGCCTCGCAACATTTCATCTACCAATACGAAAGCGTGTTTGTCCGCTCTTGTGAAGTCCAAAATCATTTTCAAACGGTCAATTTCTGCTTTAAAAGTAGATGTTTGGCTGGCTAAAGAATCCTTGATTCGCATGTAAGTGATCAAATTAAATATTGACGATTCAAACCTTGTGGCGCATACGATAGCTCCTGCAAAAGCCAATACCATATTTATCCCGACTGTTCTTAAAAAAGTAGATTTCCCAGCCATATTTGAACCTGTAATTACATCAATGGTAATGTTTTCTGCCAAATCAAAGTCGTTATTTACTCGCTCTTCGGGTTTTATTAATGGATGACCAAGCCCTTCTGCTACAAAGGAATAACCATCGCTAATTGATGGAGTTATCCAAGTAGAATGATTTAGCTTAAGGATGCTAAAAGCGATTAGCGTTTCAAAATTCCCGATAACATTAATGCCCTTGACTACGTTTTTCTCATTGCTTTGCTCCCACTTGGCCAAGCGTTGTAAACAGCGTAAATCCCATTGGAAAAATAGATTTAAAAAGATTCCAACAATTGGATTCAACCTGCTGTTCAACGAATTCAAAATTTTCGCTAAGTCCGAAATTTGCTCATGTAAGGGCTGTTCACTTTTTATATCCTGTTTATATTGTTGTAAAACTTCAGTTTCCCAAACAGTTTCTTCAATCCATTTGATGTTTGGTGCGTAGCCTTGTAAAACCGCTACGCTACTGCCTATGTTTTCATGCAAATGATCAATTTTTGATTTATAAAGGAAGTAAAACATGCCACTCGCCAACAACCCTAAGGCTAATAGGCTCCAAAACACACCTCCTAAAAAAACACCCGCAAATAATAGCGCAACGTTTACAATGGGTACTGCCAATACCATTGCAGAGATGAGCTTTGAAGAAACAAAACTTATATTCTTGGGTAAAAAATCTGTAAAAAATGCTTCTAACCTTGTTGCCTGGTTAATATCTAATTTGAACAGTCTTGTCCTAAAATCAAGGGTTTCTTCAAAATGCTTACTTAATTCTTCAACGGCTTTTTGGCGTTTTTCTATGGTTAGTTTGGAAGAAGATTTTTTCAACCAATTAGCCAACGAATTCTGACCTTTTGTGGTTACACACCTATTTAGATAAGCAAACAACGAAAACTCTCCGAAAATATCCAAGTCGTCTGTGTACGGATGATTTGGGTTTTGATGTGCATCTCCATTATCGTAGATATTCTTTCCACCAGCTAAAATGTCGATCTCATTTTCTACAAGTGAAAGCTTGGTCGTTTTAAATTCAAAAAGCGATTGGTAACCAGCTTGTTTTTTGATGAGCACAAGAAAGCCTATAATCATAAAAAGACCGATAATAGTCAATGCTTGATATCCGCTATCAAAAAACAAATAAGTCATCAAAACAGCAACAGCAAACACCGCTAAACGTAGGTACGAGTAGGTATTAATGGTTTGTTTTAGTTTTCCAATTTCCAAAGTTAGCTGTTGCTGTTGGGTTTGGTAATTGATTTGGCTATGAGGCATTGTTATAAATTTTGCAAAAAGTACACAAAAAAACCGCTGAACGTTAGTTCAACGGTTTTAAAATTATAAAATAAATGTCTTCTTTTATTTTTGAGGAGCAATTTCAACACGACGGTTTAATACTCTTCCAGTTTCAGAAGAATTATCAGCAACTGGCATGGTTTCGCCAAAACCGTTGGTAACCAGCTTACTAGATGCAATACCATTGTTTACTAAGTAAGCCTTAACTGCATTTGCCCTATCAACTGATAGCGCCATATTCCTTTCTTGCGTACCTTCTGCAGATGAGTGCCCGTTTAATGCAAATTTAACATTTCCGGAACTTTTGATTTGTTGTGCAATTTTCTCCAGAACCGCGTAAGAAGAAGTTTTCAACACAGAAGAGTTAAACTCGAACTGGATATTTTTATAGTCATAAACTTTCATCTCCTCTTTAGGACATCCGTTGTTATCAGCGTCGCCTTTAACTTCTGGACATTCGTCTTTTGAGTCAGGAATACCATCGCCATCTGTGTCAACTTCTTTCACTGGCACTACCGGCTTAGGGGTTTCAACAACTTCAACCACCTCTTCTTTAGGTTCTACCATTGGCTTTTTAGATTTACACGAGGTGTAAAAAAGAGCGACAACTGAAAGACTTAACGTAAATACAATGGCTTTAAAATTCACTTTGATCATAATTTTGATTTATTGATATATCTGTTTGTTTGCGCAATTATAGCACCAAAATTTTGAGATAAAAAATCTAAAACGAAACTCCTCTTGTCTTCACATTATGGTTACCTTATTTCAATAGCTTAAAATAAATTACCCAAGCATGCGATTCACAGGTTTTAAAGTTAGGATATCCACAGGTAAACTTATTTTTGAAATAAATAGCCAATAAATTACCACACTGTTAAAAAATGTTTAAAAATCTGTTCAAATCCTTTGAAATAAATGGTTACTTTTATTCGTTCAAATTAACGTTATAAATAGACCCTTGGTTAAACCATTATGCAGAAGATTTTAATTATAGATGACGAAATTGGAATATGCTTAATCATGTCTAAATTTCTCACAAAAAACGGGTACGAAACAGTAACTGCAGAAAGTGGAGAAACAGCATTTGAACACATGGCAAACGAGAAGTTTGACTTGGTTTTAAGTGATTTTAGACTAGAGGATACTGACGGCAGAGAGATTTTGCGAAGAATAAAAGAAGAGTACCCAGGTGTAATTGTTATTATAGTGAGTGGTTTCGGCGATCCAAACCTTGCAACCGAGTTGATAAGAATGGGTGCTTATGACTTTATTAACAAACCTATTTACCCAAATGTTATTTTAGAAACGGTAAAAAGAGCCTTGGAAGGCAATAACGAACCGTCCAGTTAAGCACTTATTAAAAAAAATTTTAACACCTATTAATTTAGCTTTTATTATTCTTGCTATTTAAGTCTAATATATTTCAGTTTGTTTTATTGAATTTTCCCAATTTTGGCGTCTTTATTTTGTAGATTCGTTTATCACGTTATGTTCAACAAAGCCACATTCAAACATTTGCACAATGAAAATAACTTTAATTGCAATAGGGAAAACTGATGATGACTACATAATTAAAGGGATAGATAAATATCTTAGCCGTTTAAAACATTACATTAAGTTTGAAATTAAAATTATCCCAGATTTAAAGAAAACAAAAAATTTAAGTCAAGACGAGCAGAAAAGTAAAGAAGCAGAGCTGTTTCTCAAAAATATTGGTTCATCCGATGAGGTTATTGTTTTAGATGAACGTGGAGTTGAACTAAGCTCTACTCATTTTGCAGATTTATTGAACAAAAAAATGATAGGCAGTGTGCCAAACCTCGTGTTTTTAATTGGCGGTCCTTACGGATTTGATAACTCAATCTACCAAAGAGCACATTATAAACTTTCGCTTTCGCGGATGACTTTTTCGCACCAAATGATCCGGTTATTTTTTGCAGAGCAAGTTTACAGGGCATTTACCATTTTAAAAGGAGAACCCTATCATCACGAATAAACATAATAGTCAATGAATTTATTTGGAAATAAAAGGAACTACTCGTTTAAAAGTGGCAACAATAATAAAGAACAACGGTTATTTTGGATATTGGCCGTTGTGGTAAGCCTGATTTTTATTATTATCGCAAGATATATTTAAGAGGTACCTAGCCCCTCTTCTTCCTATATTTTTTTATCTAAAAGTTTCTCAACCGTCAGTATTTTAAATTGACAGCTTGCAAAGCAAACAAAATTAGAAATTAGCTGTATTTTTGAATATGAATATTCCTGAACTATTAAATAGGGCTTTAAAATTTGAGTTTTTAACTTCAGAGGAAGGTATGCATCTATACCACAATGCCTCTACGCCAGAGCTAATGTATGTAGCCAATGAGCTTCGAAAGATTCAGGTTCCGCATGGAAAAGTAACGTGGCAAATAGATAGAAACGTAAATACTACTAATGTTTGCATTGCGAATTGTAAGTTCTGTAACTTTTTCAGACGACCAGGGCATGACGAAGCGTATATCACAGACATTGAAAGCTATAAGCAAAAAATTGAAGAAACTGTAAAATTGGGTGGCGATCAACTGCTTTTGCAAGGTGGACATCACCCAGATCTGGGTCTTAAATTTTATTCCGATTTATTTAGAGAGCTTAAATCGCTGTATCCTGAAATGAAATTACACGCTTTAGGTCCGCCAGAGATTGCGCATGTAGCAAAGTTGGAAAACATGAGCCATTATGATGTGCTGAAAGAGTTGCAAGCTTCTGGCTTAGATTCTTTACCCGGTGCTGGTGCGGAAATTTTGAATGATCGTGTTCGTCGATTGATTTCTAAAGGGAAATGTGGCGGGCAAGAATGGTTAGATGTAATGCGAGCAGCGCATCAATTAAATATTCCAACTTCTGCAACCATGATGTTTGGGCATATTGAAACAATAGAAGAACGTTTTGAGCATTTAGTTTGGATACGTGAAGTGCAGAGTGAAAAGCCCGAAGGCAACGATGGTTTTATCGCCTTTATACCTTGGCCTTTTCAGGACGATGGTACTTTGCTTAAAAAAGTGCGTGGAATAACAAACACAGTTAACGGCGATGAATATATCAGAATGATTGCCCTGAGCCGCATCATGTTGCCAAACGTTAAAAACATACAAGCTTCTTGGCTTACGGTGGGTAAGCAAGTTGCACAAATTTGCCTTCATGCTGGTGCAAACGATTTTGGCTCCATCATGATTGAAGAAAATGTAGTAAGTGCCGCTGGTGCTCCGCATCGTTTTACGTCAAACGGTATTCAAGAATCCATTAAAGATGCAGGTTTTGAACCGCAGCTACGTACACAACGTTATCAATGGCGCAACGAGGTAAAAGAATTGGAACAACAGGTTATTGATTACTAGGGTTTAATTTTGAAGGATTGAATGAGAGAAGGATAGATTTAATTCTGAATGATTGAATGAGAGAAGGATAGATTTAATTTTGAAGGCTTGAATGAGAGAAGGATAGAGTGCTTGGGTTTGTGGGAATTGAATTTTGAAGGATTGAATG
>JBBSTQ010000165.1:0-7212 GCA_038235745.1 Sphingobacteriales bacterium | reverse complement strand
TGGTTTCTGTTAATTTTTGAGTTGTGGGAATATTTATAGAATCCTGTAGAAAATAATTGAGCAAATTGTTTTTCATCTGCACCAATTCTTTTGGGTAGGGTTTACTTGTTTGGGCAAATGTTGAGAATGCGCAGAATATGGCTATTGCTAGCAGGATTGATGTATTGCGTTTTATTTTCATTGTTGGTTTCTACTTTATGGCAATGGCTTTTCCGCTCATTGCTTGCCTTCCCTCATGCCGGGAATTGGCAGTTACTTTTTTCATTTTTTGTTCACTTCACTTTTTTGCATTCAAGAGTGCTTCGCAATTTTTACAGAAAAAAGTATCCAAACCCGAGCGACGCGAACACATGAAAGCCTTTAAAAAACAATAAACAAATGAATAAACTGTCGGCTACGCCCTTTGCTACAAAGGCAGTGCTTTTACTTTCTTTATTCGTTGCCGCTCCCGATAGCTATCGGGAGGCCAAGGCCAAATTTAGCGTTCAGTTAGGCTTTTGCTTTTATGCGTTGTGGGCGGTTCGGCTTAAGTAAAGTCTCCCTTTTGTCCAAGCAGGGTCTCTCCTTTTTCGAGGACCCTGCGTTTTTTTTTTGCGTTAGCGATAGCAACGGATACCGGCCTGTGGCTAATGCCTGTGCAGTATGAGCGGATAGCGTGTTTAAACGCCCACGTCTTAAAACACCGACCTTACTTTACCACCGCCATTGGATAACTGAAACTATAACTTCCAGACCCTAAATTAACTCTAACTCCTTTGGCAGAATCTTCTAACGTTTGACTAATACCCTTTACTTCTGAAGCTTTTGCATTAGGCAAAATAACCGTTGCTGTAGCATTGGCTGGGACCACCACTTCATAATTAAAGTTGCCATCTTTAATTTCCCATGAAGATTTCACATCACCATACATGGATTTATGCGTTGCCGAAACTTGTGTTAAACCACCGCCTGGATGAGGAGCTAAAATAATATTTTGATAACCTGGGTTGTTTGTGTCGATTTTTAAGCCCCCAACATGGGTATAAAGCCACTCGCCAATTGCACCGTAAGCGTAGTGGTTAAAACTGTTCATCCCGTCTATGATGGTGCCGTCTGGTTTTTGTGTATCCCAACGCTCCCAAATTGTGGTTGCGCCTTGTGTAACTGGATATAACCAAGACGGATATTCTTTTCTGTTCAGTAACATGAAAGCCAAATCATCACGACCGATGGCAGATAGCGTAGGGCACAACAAAGGTGTACCTAGAAAGCCAGTAGTTAAATGCCCGAATTTTTGCACATCATCGGCGAAATATTTCGCCGATTTTGAACGCATTTCTTCTGGCAATAAGTCAAAAGACAAAGCCAAAGCGTAAGCAGTTTGCGTATGTGAAACTAAACGACCATTTGCAGTCGTGTACTCCTTAATAAATGCTTGTTTTACTTTTTCGGCAATTTCGGCATATTTAGCAGCATCGGCTTGGTTGCCTAAAACTGAAGCTGCTTTGCTTACCAAAGTTGAAGAATAATGGTAATAAGCTGTCGCTATTAAGTCTTTTTCAGTAGTTGAACCTGCGTAATCTGGCTTATCAGAATGGAAAGCTAACCAATCGCCCCAGTGCCATTTGTTAGGCTGGTTCCATAAATAATCGTCGCCGGCATTTTTAACCATATAATCTACCCAGCCTTTCATGCTGGCGTATTGTTGTTCTAAAATGCGCTTATCACCATAAGATTGATAAACCGTCCATGGCATAATTACAGCAACATCTGCCCAGCCGGTTGTGCCGCCCAACTTATTGTTCCACATATCGGGAATAATGTTTGGTACTTCGCCATTTGCTAATTGATCAACTTTTAAATCTTTTAACCATTTGGTATAAAACGCAGCGACGTTAAAATTATAAGCGGCCGTCATGCTGAATACCTGTGCATCGCCTGTCCAGCCTACACGCTCATCACGCTGAGGACAATCTGTCGGGATATCCAAAAAGTTATCTCTTTGGCTCCACTGAATGTTGCTTTGTAACTGGTTGATTAATGGGTTAGAAGTTGTAAACGTACCGGTTTGGTCCATGTTTGAATGGATAACCATTCCTGTAATTTTATCGGGCGTTAACGTTCCTGGATAACCTGTTACTTTGATAAAACGGAAACCATGAAAAGTAAAGTGAGGATGAAAAGTTTCTTCGCCTTCGCCTTTTAATATATAGGTATCAGTTGCTTCTGCGGAGCGAAGATTTTTTGTAAAAAAGTTTCCTTCTTTGTCCAATACTTCTGCAAACTCTAATTTTACCACATCGCCTTTTTTACCAGTTACCTTCATGCGAGCCCAGCCCACAATGTTTTGCCCAAGATCCAAAACTGTTTCTCCTGTTGGCGTAGTAAATATTTTTTTAGGCGTAATTTCTTGAGTGACCTTTACCGGAATACTATTAGAAGCCACCAAAATAGATTTTGAATGGTCTAATATTCCGACTCTCTCCCACTTGCTATCATCGTAGCCAGCGCTACCCCATTTTGTAAGTTCTAAACGGGCATCGTTTGTTTCTCCGTCGTAAATATCTGATTTTGTAATTGGGCCGTAAGAAACTTTCCAGCTTTTATCGGTATTAATGGTTTCTGAAGTTCCATCTGTATAGTTAATTACAATTTGTGCAAGGAGCGCTAACTGATCGCCGTAATGTGCTCTATCGCCTTCCCAGCCCATTCTTCCACGGTACCAGCCATCGCCAACCAAAGCACCAATTGCATTTTTTTGTTGCAACATGCTGGTTACATCGTAAACTTGATATTGTAGACGTTTTTTGTAACTGGTAAAACCCGGTGTAAACAGTTGGTCGCCGACTCTTTTACCATTGATTACCAATTGATATAAACCTAAGGATGTGGCGTAAACCCTTGCAGATTTTACCGTTTTAGTGGTATTAAAATCTTTCCTAAAGTATTTAACAGGAGTGGATGTTGTGGAGTTTTCATCACTATTCATGGTAATATATGATGCTTTCCAAAAACTATTTTCTAAAGCACCCATTTCCCAAAAAGCGGGTGCGCTCCATTCTGATGCTTTGTTTTTATTGTCCCAAACCCTTACTTGCCAGTAAACCCTTTGCATGGTTTTTAATGCTGGACCTGCGTACTCTACATTTACAGATTGTGCGGATTTTATTTTGTTGGTTTGATACGTTAAACCCGATTTTTTGTTCAAGGCTTCTGCGGTATTCGCAAATTTTAGCTCGTAAGCGGTTTGCGTTACATTTTGTTGATTGCTGTTTAATTGCCAGCTCAAGCGGGGTTTTTCGACATCAATACCGATAGGATTTTCTCGGTACTCACAAACAAGATTGGTTAATTTCACTTGGGCGTTAGCTAAAGCGCCAACAAAAGTAAAGGCAAAAAGAAAAACGAAAAATTTAACAGGACTGGTAATTTTCATAAGATTTTAGGATATATATTTTTGTTGCTTCAACAATGATCAAAGACGTTTAACAACGTATCTACTTAATTGAAAATTGTTTTAGCTGGCTTATTGGTTTATTAAACGCTAAAATAAACTTATGTTTTTAGATAAGCGTCCTGAACTGTCCTGTAATTATTTCGTTTTTATCTTTTAGCAGGAGAGTAGATCTATTGTTAAATTACAGCGTAAGATTGTAGGGGATTTTATCGATACTAGATATCCAACAGGTGCATATAAGTATCAAAGCCGGAAGAGCATAGCGAAATACTAATTTGAGTAGTTGCATTGATAGAAAATTTGTAAAAAATATCATCACTGGCTTGCCCATAGTTATTCCCATAACCTCCATTGTTTTTGGAATCGTTGAAAGTACGGTTGCTATCAGTTAATAAGCCATTAAATGGAGTAAGTGAAAAAAGAGGGAAAGCCCTTTCATCAATAAAACCAGTGGGTATTTGGTTACGATCTAATTGTTGAAAAATATATTCATATTTACCAGCCAAATTTGTAGTATCAATTTGGGCATTTACCTTTAGTAAAACCAAAAGCAAAGCCATTAATAAGTAGATTTTTTTCATGTTTATGAGGTTTAAGCGAATTAATAAATTTTATTGTATTGTCATATCAAATCTTCCTTCAGTGGCATTAATGATTGGGCAACCCTCTTTTTCCAATTTAAAGTTGAATGTGCCCGAGATAATTCCGTTACCCGTTAAATCGAGCTTTGTAATAGTAATTGAACCAGAGATTTTTGCTCCGTCGGTATAGTAACATGTATCATCGCTGTAGCTCACATTTTTAAATGGTGTCTCAAAATTATATGTACCTGGTTTGTTTATGTTAATTCCTCCGATTGCCAAATACTTTTGATTATTATCAGATGAAATCCTTTTTGCAGATATACTTAAAGCTCCCCCATTATAATTTGGGTCATAAGACAAATCAAGTATAGAAGAAAATATACCACCTTTAGGCAACCAAACCTCCCCATTTAATAAAAAGCCGAAAGTGTTTTTTCCTTCTTGTGTTACCGCTGGGAGTTTGTTGTTGTTGTTAAAGTCAAAAATGTCTTTTTTACATTTCATGCCAGTAGTAAGCAATAAACTACAAGCCAAAAGCCATAGGCATAAAGTTTTTGTTTTGATGTTTTGTGTTTTCATGGTTTATATATTTAATTGTTGTTTTTAAGTTGGTACGAAGTTAACGTTGATAACGATACAAATAACTGTAAATGTATTGGTTAAGTTTTTGTTAATGTACCATTAAATGGATTTGGAGAAACAAAGGGTAAAGACTCTTTCATCAATAAAACCAGTTGGTATCTGATTACGATCTAATTGAATATTGATACTGGTGGTAATATTTCCAGAGTTTGTTCCGTAACCTTCAGAAACAACATAAGACGTACCCGCCAATAATGTGGTAACAATAGACGATTTTACTCCGCTACATAACGGACCATTATCATCGTTAGAGGCAATGGTGTTTCCATTAGCATCTAACAGGTGCATATAAGTATCAAAACCAGAAGCACAGTGTGATAAATTAACTTTTGCAGCAGTATTTAAAACAAACTTGTAAAAAATATCATCTGATGCTTGCCCTATGTTATTTCCATAGCCATTTACTGTTGCATTGTTTTTGGTATTGGTATATGAACTGCCAACGGCAAGCGAACCTACGTTAACCGGATTATACATAGTTGCGCCAACAGGTTGAGCATATCCCTTAAATTTAAAGCAAAAGCTTAGCAAGAGGATTACGTAAATCCTCAAATTTTGTTTAGTTTTCATATAGTTTTTGTTTATTTATAGGTTATGTCAAACCAGCCATCTGTTACATTTATGATATCAGAGGGATCACTGTTGCCTGTAGCCTTGAATTCAAAAGTTCCAGATATAATTTTATTGGTATTATCCAGTTTTGTAATAGCTACAGTTCCTGTATAAGCTTCACTAGTAATATAAAATTTATTGTTTTTATAATCTTTTAACTCACCAAAACTACTTACCGAAGGATTCCCCGTGGGGCTTTTCAGTTTTATTATAGTATTTGCGGAAATATTAAGAAGCAACAAATTGACGGTTAAGTTTTGACGATCATCATTCTGCTCTGCAACGATGGATAGGCCATTGCTATTATAAGCTCTGCTGATTCCGCTCCCACCACCAATTTATCCAAAGCAACCTTTTCTTTGCCAAACCTTTCCATTAACCTTTGCCGCCATAGTGTTATTCCCCTCCTGCGTGGCTTTAGGCAAATCGTCTTTTTTACAGGAAATTGTTAGCAATAGAACAATTGATGCAAGAATTATTTTTTTAAAAGTTTTCATAAGTTCTAGAGTTAGAAAATTAGCGTTTAACTTTTTCAGTAGTAGGCAATAACTTGTCTAACTGTTCATCAGTTAAAATCTTTTTAAGCTTTGCATTCTTTTCATCTATTAAAACATCAATCTTCGCCCTCATTTCCTGTGGGCTCAGTTTTTTGCTTTCGGCTACCTTTCCGGCATCGGCTTTATAGGTTGCCATAATGCTTTCTACCTCAGTAGATAGTGAGTCTGTAATGTTGAGCTGTTTACTCAAATAAGTTTTTTGTGTTGTGTTTGGGCTTTCGGTTTGCGCTTGGGCAAGTAAGCCGGTTAGCAAAATTGCGAAGGTAAAGGTTAGTGTTTTTTTCATTTTGTGTAGGGTTAAAATTTAATAACAAATCTGTCGCTATTCAAAAAAAAAACCAAAAAATTTAATATAATAAAATAATCTTTCAATTAATTTTTACTAAATTATTTAACTTAAAAGCTCAATAATATAACGAAATAAAATATTTAGCAAAACAAAAAGAGTCCAAATTGTTAAATTAGATTGACATCTGCTTGCTAATCAACAACTTTGTAGCTCAACCAACCGAACTTACCTAAGTAATCAATACTGAATATCTACGTTAAAAACCACATCTCCGCTAGTTTTCGGTATCAATACACCAAATATAAAATTATCAAATGCAGTTTAACCCTCTTTACATTCAGCAGAAACATTGTAAGTTATTTGAGTGTTAGCACAGTTAAAATACACGTTTTGTTCGAGTAGCTTAGCCCGAGTAAGACCAGTTACTTTCTTCCCGATTAACAGGGTGTACGAGTTGAAATCGATGTTTAAACTTTTGCCTTCGCCAAGCTTTACAAACTTGTCGAGATCGCTTTGCGTGTTGATTACCAAAAATTTATCTTCATGTTTCTCGTCTACAACCGAAATATCTGGATAATTAAAGAAATTGATTGTTTGATAAGTAATCGGGGTTTTGCATTCTTCACTTTCTTTTTTACAACTGATGATTGTTAAAAGAAAAAGAACGATGCTAAAAGAATAGTAGTTATTTAGTTTCATTACAAGGTTGTTTAGAGATATAAGTTAATGTTATTGAAGAAGATGGTTCACAAATATTGTATGGCAGTCTAGGATAACCTCCATCTTTGTATTTGAAGTAGAATGTTGAATCTTTGGTAAAATAGAAGTCAGCATTTTGAATGTTGTTTAGTAAAACCGAGTCAACACTTGCTATAATTGTGTTGCAATACTTCTTATTGTCGAACATTCCAATAAAATCATTTCCAATTGCATTACCATCAATAATCTCTTTGGCAATCCCTTCGCAGTATGTACCTATATATTTGCCTTTTACACAAGTAGTTTTTTTGCCTTCTTGCGCATTTTCGCAACTCACATTTAAGAATATGAACAGAGAGGATATAGCTAAAATTAAGTTTTTCAAAATCAAAT
>JBBSTQ010000164.1:0-7296 GCA_038235745.1 Sphingobacteriales bacterium | reverse complement strand
TAAACCTGCCAAATCTTTAGGTGGTTTATCAGACGTTATGATCAATTGCTTGCCAGATTGGTGCAAATGATTAAAAATATGAAAGAAGATATCCTGTGTTTTCTCTTTACCTGCAAAATTGTGTACATCATCCATAATAATGATGTCCATGGCTTGGTAAAAATTCACAAAATCGTTAATGGTATTGTTCTTTAAAGAATCTACAAACTGTTGGCAAAATTTCTCGCAAGAAACATAGATGACCAACTTATCCGGCATGGTTCTCTTAACTTCGTTACCAATTGCCTGCGCTAAGTGAGTTTTACCCAAACCAACGCCACCGTAAATCATCAAAGGATTAAAAGATGTGCCACCTGGTTTTGCACCAACTGCGTAACCTGCAGAGCGGGCTAACCTGTTACAATCTCCTTCAATAAAATTCTCGAAAGTGTAATTTGGATTTAATTGCGGGTCAACTTGTAGCTTCTTTAGTCCCGGAATTACAAACGGGTTTTTAATGTCTTTATTCAAAGCGACAGGCATCGGGATGGATTGATTTTTTCCCTCGGCTCCGTTTCCGCTTGATGGTAAATTAGTGGTATATGGCTTTTGTGACGATGACTTTTCGACTACTATATTGTACTCTAAACGACCTGTGTCCCCCAAATGTTTTTTGATTGTTTTACGCAAAAGTCCTACGTAATGCTCTTCTAACCATTCGTAAAAGAATAAACTAGGCACTTGTATGGTTAATACGCTCGCTTCTAACCTAAGCGGAATGATAGGCTCAAACCAGGTTTTGAAACTCTGAGTCGGAATATTATCCTTTATAATTTGCAGACAGTTTTCCCATACACTTGTACAAGTTTTTTCCATGTGAATTCTCTAATATGTTGATTTAAAATGCGATGGAAGTATGGCGGGGGTGCCCACTTCCGAGCATCGAAGATTCAAAAAAAAATCGGTTTAAAAAAACTAAAAACTGAAATTATTTTCAACCACCTCTAAGGCAGAAGTATAACTTACTTTCTTTGAATTATTAGTTGAAAACACATAATCTACCCGTCCTAAATTTATGCCGGCGAAGCCAACTTGGTTTACCAAAGTTTCATTACCGATTTTGTTTTTGATGCTATTTGGCGCATTCAAAAAAGTGTGGGTATGCCCACCGATGATAAGGTCTGTATGGTACAGATTCGATGCTAAAACCACATCAGAAATTTTCTCTTCTTTGTACTTGTAGCCTAAGTGCGAGAGGCAAATAACCAAGTCACATTTATGAACCATTTTAAGCTCCTGTTCATACTGGAGGGCTTTTCCCATGGGGTCTAGGTGCTTTGTATTGCCATATTGAACTGGGTTTACTAAGCCATCTAAGGCTATTCCAAGTCCATAAACTCCAATTTTTAAGCCTTGTTTTTTAAAGATTTTATAAGGTATGGATTTGCCTGCCATCGGCGTATCGGCAAAGTCATAATTGGAATTAATAATAGGGAAATTTGCGTGAGGCAACTGCTTTACAAAGCCTTCCACGCCATTGTCAAAATCGTGATTTCCCATGATTCCGGCATCGTAACCCATCATGCTCATCATCTTAATTTCCAGCTCGCCACCCCATAAATTAAAGTAGGGTGTACCTTGGAAAATATCTCCCGCATCTAGCAGTAAAACGTTCTTTTCTTCTGCTCTAATTTTGTTGATTAACGCCGCCCGGGGAGCAACACCTCCCCTGCCAGCATTCCTACTTCCATCATCTGGAAAAGCATCAATTCTGCTGTGCACATCGTTGGTGTGTAAAATGGTTAATTTGGTAAAATCGCCCTTTGCAAAAACACTTTCACTGTTTAAACCCAGCGCCAATAAAGCGGCTCCCGAAAAACCGGTTTTTAAAAATCTTCTTCTATTTACTTTTGATTCTTCCATCGATAGTAGGATTTAATTTTTCGTCAGCTTTTTGTTTTTTCGCCAAATAAAGAAATAGCGCATCTCTCAATTTGTAGGCAACATCATTGCGAGCGATGGATCTGGTAAAAATTTCGCCTCCATCGCCACCGTTCGCCATATAATCTGACGTTAATACGGAGTAGTTTTTTGCACTATCAAAAGGCTTTCCGTTGATTTTGATGTCCGTCGCTTTTTTACCATCAATCACGTAACTCGCACCAGCAATTGGGTCTCCGCCACCCGCTGCCATAAAATCAAAAAAGGCTTTGATGTCTTCGCCTTTAAAAGTAACTATCGTGAAAGCATTTTCAAAAGGCATCAATTCAAATATTTTGTAACGATAGATGTCTCCTTTTGGCAAAGGAATTCTTAAGCCACCGTAATTGGTATAAGCAAAATCAAAATCCAGTCCCCAGTCTTTCCCACTTTCGTACATTGCATCCGCAAAAAAATTATTGAGTAAACCTTCGGGGCGATCTTTTTGGATTTCTTTTGTGGACACCGCAACCACATCGTTCATGATAGAATCCAACTTATTTCTGTATGGAGCTATAAAAGCGTTCATTGTAGAATCGTCTTTTATATTTGAGGTAATTGGGTAAAGTCGCTTTTCCGTTTTAGTGATATGCAAAGCAGGACTGCAAGCTGCTAGAAAAGCGACGGTTGTTATGGTAATTAGGAGCTTTATATTTTGCATTAGGTTTCTCTGTTGTTTTTGTTCGATTTGATGATTGCGAGGTTGTTTAATAAATGAATGGAAAACCTCCCCCAACCCCTCTTTCCAAAGGAATCCCTGTGGCACAGAAGGGGGACACCTTGCAGATCGACTTGCTAAAGAGTACTCATTTTTCAGGTTTACTCGCCATCCAACTCTGTGACCTCCGTGTACTCCGTGTTTAAAACTTTACCTCGCAGTAAGCTATTTAACACCGCAACCTCTCTCGTGAGATGCTTCGTGTCCTCAGCGTGACGGGGCGGATAGCACTAATTTATCCTCTTTATGAAAAATCTTTGTGTTGGACCTTCGTCCGATAGCTATCGGACTTCGCTCAAGCTGACAATATCAATACTCTCCGAAAACCTCCCGCAACACATCCGCAATCTCCCCCAAAGTTGCATATTCTTCGACCGCCAATACGATATACGGCATCAAATTTTTGTTACAATTGGCCGCTTCTTTCAAATCGATTAAGCTTTGCGTTACTGCTTCGTTATTACGCTCCGTTTTAAGCTGATTAATTTTGTCGATTTGATGTTGCCGAATGCTATCATCAACCCTAAAAACATCGGGGTTCACTTTTTCTTCCGCGACAAACTTATTCACGCCGACGATTATTTTCTCTCCACTTTCAATGGCTTTTTGATAATCATAAGCGGCCGATGCAATTTCGTTTTGCATATAGCCCTGTTCAATGGCATTAACCGCACCGCCCATTAAATCAATCTTCTCTATGTATTTTAAAGCAGCGTTTTCTATGTCGTCTGTTAAAGATTCTACAAAATAAGAACCTGCCAAAGGATCTACAGTTTGCGTGACTCCACTTTCAAATGCGATGATTTGCTGCGTTCTTAACGCGATGGAAGCGGCTTGCTCTGTAGGTAAAGAAAGCGCTTCGTCATAACCGTTGGTGTGAAGCGATTGTGTGCCTCCTAAAACTGCCGCCATTGCCTGGTTACCAACACGCACAATGTTGTTGATGGGCTGTTGCGCCGTTAGAGTAGAACCACCCGTTTGAGTATGGAACCTGAGTTGTTGTGCTTTTATATCGGTTGCTCCTAATTCTTTAGTAATATTTGCCCACATTCGGCGGGCTGCCCTAAACTTTGCTATCTCTTCAAAAAAATTATTGTGGCAGTTGAAAAAGAAAGAAAGTCGCTTAGCAAAAACATTGATATCCAAACCTTTTTCCATTGCGGCTTTGAGGTAAGTTTTTCCGTTTGCTAAAGTAAAAGCCAGCTCTTGAACTGCTGTAGAACCTGCTTCACGAATGTGATAGCCGGAGATAGAAATTGTATTCCATTTTGGCACTTCCTTACTGCAATATTCAAAAACATCTGTAATTAAACGCATGGAAGCTTTTGGCGGATAAATATAAGTCCCTCTGGCAACGTACTCTTTTAAAATATCATTCTGGATGGTGCCAGAAATCTGTTTTAAATCTGCTCCTTGCTTTTTTGCTAAGGCAATATACATGGCCAAAAGCGTTGATGCCGTTGCGTTGATGGTCATGGAAGTGGTAATCTTATCTAGCGCAATGCCGTCAAAAAGCTCTTCCATATCACGCAAAGAGTCAATGGCCACACCTACTTTACCTACTTCGCCATCAGCCAGTTCATGGTCGCTATCGTAGCCGATTTGTGTGGGTAAATCAAAAGCGACGGATAAGCCAGTAGTGCCTTGTTGCAATAAGTAATGGTAACGTTTGTTGGATTCGGCTGCGGTGGAAAAACCTGCATATTGGCGCATGGTCCATAACCTGCCACGGTACATATCTGCCTGAATCCCTCGGGTAAAAGGAAATTGTGCCGGAAGTTCATCCATTGGCCTGCAATAGGTATAAACTTCTTTGATCTCTATTCCGGATGAGGTTTCGATTTTTTTATCAGACATGATTACTTATTTACATTTCCTCCATATCATTCTTCATTACTAACAAAGCTAAATCGTAAGGGTTTTCTTCTAATTCATCTAACTTAATAAAAACGGTTTTGCTGAGTTCAATTGCGGTACAGTCGGGGTGTAAAGTGCCGATGGCATGGTTAACTAAGCCAACGGTGTCCTCTTTTACTCGCTTAATGATATTCCACGCATCTTTACTAATGTACAATTGCTGTGAAATATTGTGTTGGTACTCTGCTTTCACTTCAGCCAAAACCAAACCTTGCATTTCCTTTGCTGACATGCCCGGTTGGTGCAAACGCAACATCAAGTTAGACGGATTAATGCGTTCCACAAAAAGCGTCATCCGCTCATAAGCTTGTAATTTTAAAGGCAACATATCTTTTGCTACCAAAGTTTTATACTCTAAAGCTTTCAAATTGTAATACGTATCGAAGTGGCTCTTAAGAACAAAATAAGCAGTAAAAAACACAAAAAGGCCTGACAAAGTGTATTTTAAAAGGTCGAAAAAGAAAACAGAAATATCCATGTTGTAATGTAAGTTAGCGGTAAAATAAGCTTAATAAAAAACAAAAATCTACATTTTCCCGTATATTTGGATATAAAATTATTTTATGAGCAACACAATAGAAGCCGTGGCACCAGTAACTTTAACAGAAGGTGCGAAAATCGAGGTAAAGAAGTTAATGTCGCAACAAGAGTTAGATGAATCCTTTGGGTTACGTTTAGGTGTTGAGGGCGGTGGCTGTTCTGGAATGACTTATGTTTTGGGCTTCGACCAAACTAAGGAAGGCGACAGTGAATATAGTATAGACGGCATTAAGGTGTTTATGCACAAAGCGCATGGACTATACCTTGCAGGTATGCAAGTAGACTTTCAACAAGGTTTAAATGCCAGAGGTTTTGTTTTTAACAACCCAAACGCAAGTAGTACTTGCGGTTGCGGAACAAGTTTTTCAGTGTAAGTTTTATTTTTTGATTGATTTGTTAATGCCAGTTCTTTGAAAGGACTGGCATTTTTTGTATGCTCAGCTTTAGAACGACAACCCCTGTTAAGGTAAACAAGTCCGTTGAGGTACTGTATATTTAAGGTTTTTAACTTTTATCAACAAGCACTCCATCTAAATACAAATGATTGTAAACATAACTGCTGAATGCATTTTGAAAATAGGAAACAAAACAGCACAGTTCGGGACAGTGCTTTAATTAAAACACGCTATATTTATT
The DNA here is from genome assembly GCA_038235745.1 of Sphingobacteriales bacterium. Classification (GTDB taxonomy): domain Bacteria; phylum Bacteroidota; class Bacteroidia; order Sphingobacteriales; family Sphingobacteriaceae; genus Pseudopedobacter. Next base: position 1,526 of record JBBSTQ010000164.1, on the reverse strand, counting down.
TCGCTAAAACCAATTAGTAGCTCCGCTTATAAAACCACTTATGTTAAAAAATTATTTTAGTCTACTAATCACTCTGTTATTGATCATTGCTACGGCCTTATTTACCCATGCGCAAAATCCCATTGTTAAGAATAAAGGGTTAAATGACCCACACATTCACATTTTTAACGATACTGCTTATGTTTACGCATCCCACGATAAATCAATAAAAAGCAACAGTTTTTCTATGGATAATTGGTGGGTTTGGTCTTCGCCAGATTTGGTAAATTGGACGCATAGGAGCACCTTAAAACCAGAAGACACCTACATAGGCAAACCTTTTAGCCAATGTTGGGCAACGGATGCCGCTAAGAAAAACGGTAAATATTACTTTTACTTTTCGGAGGGAAACCAACAAAGTGGCGTTGTGGTTGGAGACACACCGATTGGCCCTTGGACAGATGTATTGAAAAAGCCTTTGCTAGATTCGGCGTTAACACCTTCGGATGAATATGACATGGCAGTTTTTGAGGACGAAGGGCAAGCTTATATCATTTTTGGCGTGTGGGATTACTACATTGCTAAATTAAATGATGATATGATTAGCTTGGCAGAAAAACCGCGGAAAATTACGATCAACAATCCCCGTGGTCCTTATAACTTAGAAGGGAAAAATAAAGAAAAACCAACTGACGACAAACCGTTCATGCATAAATACAACGGCAAATATTATTTGAGTTGGGGCGCTTTTTATGGCATTGCCGATAAACCCTATGGGCCGTTTGATTGTAAAGGCGCAATAATGAATCAAGAAAGTTTTGCGCCAGGATTTGATAAACCAACTTGGCCAACCGGCTTTTTACAGGGTAGGCATGGTTCTTTTTTTGAATGGAACAACCAGTCTTATTTTGCTTATTGCGATATTAGCCAAACTGGCAACCGATATTTTAGGGATACTTTTATAAGCTATGTGCATTATAAAGACAACGGCGAAATAGCACCGATAAGAGTTGATGGAATAGGTGTTGGAAATTACGACAGCAACGCAGGCAAAATAGAGGCAGAAGATTATTTTAAAGCTTTTGGTGCGGAGGTTAAACAGAATGGCAATGGATTTGTAGTGCAAACTACTGCAGAAATGAGCTATCTAAACTTCCCTAACTGCAAGGGATTAAAAGAAAAGACAAAAATTATTTTTAAGGCCTCTGCAAAACAAAACAGAACTTTCACTATAGAATTAAGAAAAAACTCTGTCTTCGGAGAGCTATTGAGTAATTACAAAATTGAACAGAACTCGAACGGTACACTGTCAGATTACTCTTTCGACTTCCCGAAATTAAATGATAAGGAAAACCTATTCTTTGTTATTCAAGGAGAAAAAGGTGTGACTTTAGATTCTTTTATCTCCTCAAATCCGCAGGCTGAAAATTTGTTTACGTTATAAATTTTCACGAGGCTAAAATTAGGGAATAAACGCTGTTTTGTCTCTCAGATCACGTCGAAAAAAGGGTCGCAGTTCTGTATTTGATGATTAACAAGCTTTCTAC
>JBBSTQ010000163.1:0-7327 GCA_038235745.1 Sphingobacteriales bacterium | reverse complement strand
CCGCCGTTTTTGCTGTAAGTATAATCCGCTGTTCCGCCGGTCGCCGTCAAAGTCACTGTCGAGGTTTCCCCGAAGCATTTGATCTCTGTCTGCGTTGCGCTCAATGTCAGTCTGCTCGGCTGGGCGATCGTAATCGTCGTGTCCTTGATGCAGTCTTTCGCATCCTTGATCTTGAAACTATAAGTTCCTGCAAGTAAATTACTGAAAGCATTGGTCGATACGAAAGTGGCGCCTCCGTCTTTGCTGTATTGGTAATCCGCTGTTCCGCCGGTCGCTGTTAAGGTTACCGTCGAGGTTTCCCCGAAGCACTTGATCCCTGTCTGTGTTGCGGTCAAACTCAACGCCGTTGGTTCTGTAATCGTAAAACTACGTGATTCTTCGCAACCTAAACCATCTTTACCGATTACAGTATAAGTTCCAGCAATTAAATTAGACTGATTCTGATCATGCGATCCATTACTCCAAGTAAAGCTATAAGGCGCTTTTCCCCCGAAAGGGGCCAACGTAACTGACCCTAAAGAGGCTCCATTACAAGTATTATCAACTTTGGTCCCTGTTAACGAAAAAGGAGCTAGAGGCAAAATATCAACGGAAAGCTGTTTTTGACATCCGTTGCTATCGGTCACAGTTACCACGTAGTTTCCAGGAGGCAAACTACTAATATCCTCCATAGTAGAATAATTACTTCCCGCCCCATCCTTTACCCAAACGTAAGTATAGGGCGCTGTACCTCCATCAATCGCTAAATCAATTGCACCAATAGAGTTATTATTACAAGAATTGTCAATATGTGTTTCTGATAGTGTTAAAACGGGAGGCTCTGTGATATCTACATTTCTGGTATTTACACAATCGTTAGCATCTACTATTTTAACAGTATAACTTCCTGGCTCTAAATTACTAAACACCAATGGCGTACCAGAACTATTTATTGGATTAATAGGTTGAGTCGCACCATAGTTTCCTCCATTTAAGGAATAAGACACTTTGTACGGAGCTGCTGCACCTGTTAATAAACTTACTGTTATTTTGCCATCATTTGCTCCATTACAAGTAACATTGGTTCCAGAGTAAACAATATTTAAATTAGAAATTATTGAAATATCATCTATAAATGTACCACAAGCCGGATTTGGCGACCCTGCATCGATGATTTTCAAAATCAAAGAAGTAGTATTAGCTAATGTACTAAAAGTTATTGCCCCAGTCTGAGGAGAATTACTAGCAATAAATTCAGTTTGAGAAACAATTACTGCATTTGTATTGGCATCTAAGATTTGAACAAAAGATTTTGAAGCAGATGGACTGCCACAAGCGTTCCAATTTCTATAATTAAAAGTTAAGGTATAAGACGTAGAGGGTTCAATAGAAATAATAGTTTGTTGCAATGAAAACTTTTCTCCGGTCTTGTCTTTTATGATTGCCCCTTTTAATCCGGTATTGTTAGCTATTTTAACAACATCGCCCGAAACTGCCGGAACCCATTTATCCAAAGACGAATATTCTCCAACTGAGTAAGTCTCAAATCCACCACCTGTAACAGCATCACATGAGCCGGTAACTGCCATAGCATTTACATAAACATCCTCAGCAGTTGAAGCAACTAAATTTCCACTGTAATTTGTTCCTGTAACGTTTATTAACCCGCCCGTTTCATAGGTAGAGGTATATCCAACAAATGGGTTCGTTGTGCCTGTAATTTTCCTAAAAGCATCAACACTCGTTCTTGTCGGATCTAAGTATGTTGCTTGTGCACTTGCGTGATAAACACCTGTTGGTGCATTGGACGCAATGTTTACAACAATGGTAATGATAACTTTATCGCCTGGGGAAATATTGAAATTGCCAAAACTCATAATGCCAGTAGCTCCAATATGAGGGGTAGCATTGAGGGTTCCGGCAGCGTCACCTGTTAAAGAATAAGAAATACTACTTACTTTAAAACTAGACGGTAGGTTAAACCAAGCTTCAACATTACCAGCATTCCCGTTTGTGAGTGCATTCTGAATGGTTAAAGTATAAGTTGCTGAAGTACCTGCAGCTCTCGCCCCAGTGGCTCCGGGATATTGTTCAGTTAGCGTTGTGGTTAGCGTAGGATAACAAATAGAACCCCCACCTTGTAGATGTGGAGGTAAATCTGAAGTGGTAAAATCGCTGGTTTGTCCATCTGTGCCATCTTTAGCTCCATGAGCTATTCCAGCTCCATTATTTGCCTTCCCCGATAGACCTTTTGAAATATCGTGAATAATAGTTGCAGATGGAATCTGAGTATAAATAATTCCTCCTCCGCCTCCGCCGCCAGGCCCATGTTCATTATTATTATCGTTTAAAGTATTCCCTCCTCTCCCACCTTTAGCCTCCAAGGTTAAAATTGCTCCAGGACTTGAAGCTAAAGAACGCACAAAGATGGACCCTCCTGCACCGCCACCACCTGCTCCATCGGGCGCCGGACCAAATGCGCCAGGAGCACCATTGCTTCCATTTGATCTAATAACCCCAGTACCCGCTATTTTCTCAACATTAATTAAAACTATTCCACCACCAACACCGCCCTTAACGCCTGAAAGCGCATTGTTAGCATCTCCTCCTCCGCCTCCGCCTCCCATGACTAACCTAGAGTAATCCAATGGGAGAAGACTTCCCGGGCGTCCGCCGTTAGGATAAGTATTTGCTCCTGAATGACCTTCCCATCCACGTCCGCCAACCCCACCATAACCGCCATTACCACCGCCACCACCACCAGCATTATGATCATTTCCACCACCACCACCGTTCGCAGGAGCTCCTTTTCCATAAGATCCGGCAGGCAATCCATCTGTCCCATTGTCCACCTGATTAAATCCGTCCCACATAAACCTTGGAGTTCCTCCTACACCCTCACCTTTACCAACAGACAAAGTAGATGAGGAAGGCCCTACATAAAAAGCACTAATATTTACTCCTGAATTAGCTTTCGGCCCATAACCGCCTCTAAAACCTCTTGCAGATGCATCCACAACAAATCCGTTAAATTGCATAGTACCCGCTACATCAAACGCAATTAACCCACCAACAGAACCATTATACGGTGGCGTAGTAATATTCGCCGTTAAAACTAAATTTGAATATTGTGGGACTCTAACAACTTGAAATCTTTTTTGTCCCGCAGTTGCTGTAGCATTTGCGTTTATATAGGTGTTAACGCACCCACTACCAGCTCCAGCTCCTCTAAATTTCAGCACACCTCCAGTAATTGAGACATCACTTGTAGCTACAACATATTCAAACTTTCCAGAATTATTTAAGTTTGTGTAACCTGTGCCTCCTAAATTATCGGGTCCACTATTGGTTAATCCACTTCCGTACAAATCGCTATTCGTATAATTGAATGCTGCATCTTGCATTTGAATAATCAAGATTAAGTCTCCAGATTTAATTGGTGTTATTCCATAACTCAAATTATAATTTGGATCATTTGGAGGAACTGCGTTTAAGAGAATTGTTTTACTTCCTGCTGTTAATGTTGTTGTTGATAAGGGAAAATAGGTGTTTACGGGTGTCACCGCATTCTGTGGCCCATCTAAACCTGATGTGCCACATACTTGTGCGTTTGCCGAATTATAATTTACTAGAAAAAAGGATAGGCAAAAAAACAAAATACACAAAGAATTTGCCGTGAAGCCTAAAACAGCACCAAGTTTCTTTCTCGCAATAAAATAAAACTGATTAAAGTAAAATTCCATCAATAATGGTAGCTGTTAGTGTGTGTTTTCATTTTTACGAAGAATTAGGGTTTGAGTTACATTTTTCAGCTAATTATTGCTCCAATTCTTTTTATCGAAAAAAAAATCTACACCCCTATGCAACCTTTTGCCAAAATAACCCATCTTGCATACAGAACCTTATATGAATTTGGAACATAAATACACTTTAGAAGATTTGGCTTTAGGATGCCAAAACGGTAACCGCCAAAGTCAAGAACTGTTGTACAAAACAACGTCGGCTAAAATGCTGGGAATCTGCATGCGTTACGCAAAACACCAGTTTGAGGCAGAAGATATGATGCAAACAGCTTATGTTAAAATATTTAGAAAAATAGCAGATTACCGAGGAGAGGGTTCTTTTGAAGGTTGGATGCGCCGAATTATGGTACATACGTCTATCGAGTTTTATCGCAAGAATCTCCGCAATTTGAATTTGGTGGATATCGATGAAACGCATGACCACCAAGCGAGTGTGAGTTTTGACATGAGTAGCATCAACGTAAAAGATTTGATGCGACTGATTCAGAACTTAAGCAACGGCTACCGGTTAGTATTCAACATGTATGCAATTGAAGGCTACTCGCACAAAGAAATTGCCAAAGAATTAGGAATAACTGAGGGAGCAAGTAAATCTCAGCTTTCAAGAGCGAGAGCAATATTAAGAGAACAAGTTTTAAAATTGGAGGGATATAAAAATGAAACCAATGTTGGATAAAGATTTTGATGCAATTTTTAAATCTTCGTCTGAGGATTTTGAAGTTGCACCCGCGACCGATAGCTGGAATAAAATTTCGGATAAGATTGATGCGAAACCCGTTAAGAAAAAAAATCCTTTTTTGTGGATGGCGGCCGCTAGCATCATTATTGTATTGGGCGTCGGAATTAGTTTATTTACCAAACCTACTGCGACAATAAAATTGCATCCTGATGAGGATAATGAGATGATGTCGAACTTAGCTCAGGAGCAAAAAGACACCGAAAGTGTTACCCCAATGGAGGAAACTGTTGTCAATAAAAAATCTTATAAGAAATCGGAAAGAGCGGTAATGATAAGTAACTTGAGTGATAAAAAAGCTCCAGAAGAAACTGTAATCGACACATTTACTGAATTAAAAAACGAACCTATTGACTCGGAACTCGAATTAGTTAAAACATTAAAACCGATCAGAACCAAATTGGCAACGGAGCGATTAATTGAACAAGAAGAAATCGCTAAAATTAAAAAAACAGCTCCCGTAACTTTAGCGCAAATGTCAGATGATACAAATGCGACATTAATTGATGACACTCGGGTTAAAATCCCAAAAATACCGTCAGTCGGCGATTTGGTAAACTTTGTGATCGCAAAAGTGGATAAACGAGAAGAGAAATTGATTAAAATGAGTAGGACAGAGGAGAGCAACAACGAGATTACCGGAATAAATTTAGGACTTTTTAAATTCAGAAAATTAGATTAACCAAAACATTATGAAAAAAATATACTTAATTATTTTAGCAGCTTGCTTGAGCCAAATGCTGAATGCACAAACAACCGATAGCGCAATAATTGTAAAAGCAGATACCATTATTATAAAGAAGAAACAGAGTACAGGCATGGTGATTGAAACTGGGAAGGTTAAAATTAGCGTTGGTAAAAGCGACAGTACTAAAACCACCAAAAAAATTGTGAAGTACCCAGATTTCACTTTCGGGATAAGCCTTGAGCATTTTGACATTGGTTTAAGCCAATACCATACCGGATCTGACTTTGGCGCACCCGCCAACTATGGTTTTTTAGAAACCGAAACTTGGAAAACAAGCAATATAGGTTTTGATTTATTACAGATGGGCGTAAGGTTTAACCCTAGCATTAAAGTAATGTTGGCCGCTGGTGTAGATTGGAACCACATGCGTTTGAAACAAAACGTAACCATTCTGCCAGAACAATCTACATTAACAGAGCGACAAGACGCTATCGATTACTCAAAAAATAGGCTTTCCAGCCGTTATTTACGTGTGCCTTTGTATTTTGAATATCGATCCGCACAAAATGAAAAAGGGAAACGAGCTTCTGTTGTTTTTGGACCAGAAGTGGGTTTTCTTATAGATGGAAAAGTTAAACAGGTTAGCAAAGAAAACGGTAAGGAAAAAATCAAAGACGATTACAACTTTGCACCCTTCCGTTACGGCGCAAACTTTAGAATTGGTTACGGTGGCGCAGGGGTGTTTTTTAAGTACTATATGAATGATGTTTTTGCGAAAAATGAAGGCCCAGCAGACTACAAGAATTTAAATTTTGGATTAACTTTCGGTTTTTAAGTAGGAAAACAAAGTTTGATTGAACCTCGGGTGGTAAAACACTCGAGTTTTTTTTGTTTTGTGATAGCCTGCCACAGTGATGTTTTTTTTTTAATATTTTGAAACGTTTAATCTACATTCAGCTCTGTGACCTCCGCGTCCTCTGTGGTGTATTTTTTTTTAATTTTGAACTTAAAAAAATATTTAGAAGTGATGACACAAAGAGTTGTAAAGAAAGTCGGCTATTTTTAAACACAGAGGTCACAAAGGTCACCGAGCTAGGTGGCAAAAAATGTTCTAGGAGTCTGACGTTCAAATTCTGTTAATCCCAAAATCCCATAAATCTTGATTCTGACAATTTTCAACCACAGAGTTCGCAGAGGTCACAGAAATAAATGGTAACAACTGCTTATTGAAATAGCAGACTTAAAACCAAGTTTCAAGAATAGAGTTAATTGGCAACAGCTGTTTCACAATTCCTGTCGTACTCACTTAATTCCACGTTACTACTTAAATCCAAATACCCAACCACATCCATCAATTTTTTTTATCTTTGCGTCCCCATCAAAAAAGATAAAACAATGCCATTAATCCAACTAAAAAATGTAAGCAAAAATTTTTTAGAAGGTGTTCCTTCCGGAATATCTGGCGTAAGCTTAAAGATTAAACAAGGAGAAATTGTAACCATCGTAGGCGAAAGCGGTAGCGGAAAAACCACTTTGTTGAAACTCATTTACGGCTACCTTGTACCGCAAACCGGAGAGGTTTTATTTAAAGGAGAAAAAATCAAAGGTCCATCTGAAAAGTTGATCCCTGGTAATGATGAAATGAAAATGGTAACCCAGGAAGTTACGCTGAATCTTTACGCCAAGGTTTTCGATAATATAGCATCGCAACTTTCAAATACTGATTTACAAGCTAAAAGTCAACTGACTTTGCAAACCATGGAGTTTTTGCGAATTGAGCATTTAGCCGAAAAGAAAATTGTTGAATTGAGTGGTGGCGAACAGCAACGTGTAGCTATTGCCAGAGCAGTAATTACCGAGCCAAAAGTGCTTTTGCTGGATGAACCTTTTAGCCAGATTGACAGCATTTTAAAACGCCAGTTACGTGATGATATTGAACGACTTTCAAAGTTTTTAAATATTACCGTGATTATGGTTTCGCATGACCCAACTGATGGCTTAGCGCTATCAGACCAATTGATTATCGTAAAAGAAGGAAAAATTGTAAGGCAAGGACATCCCAGAGAACTCTATCTTCGCCCAGAAAAAGCCTATGTTGCCAACCTTTTAGGCAAAGCAAAT
>JBBSTQ010000162.1:0-7463 GCA_038235745.1 Sphingobacteriales bacterium | reverse complement strand
TCTTCAAATTTACCCGAATCGCCCGTGTAATTTTCATCAACCATGTAAGGATGGTTGGCAATCTGCCTCAACTTAGTTAAACCCTGCAACATCTGTATCGGCGATTTACTATAATCTCCGGTTTCTATAGCCTCCAATATTTCATTACGATAATCAGATTTTGTCTGCTCGTAAACGTCCAATTGGTCATCGGTCATTGCGCAATACACCAAGTTTTCTGTTTTTGGCGGAAGTTCGGTTGCAACTTGTTCTTTTGTTCTCCGCATCACAAATGGCTTAATCAGCACTTGCAACTTTTGCGCTTTTTCCTCGTCTTTTTTCTTCTCTATCGGTTGTACAAATTCCGTTTGGAAAAAAGTCTGTGAACCCAATAAACCCGGATTTATGAACGACATCTGCGTCCATAAATCGTTTACAGTGTTTTCTACAGGTGTGCCAGACAAAATCAGTTTATGTTTCGATTTTAAAGCCTTAACCGCTTTAAAAGATTTTGAAGATGGGTTCTTAATATTCTGGCTTTCATCCAAAATAATGTAATGGAAATACATTTCGCTCAACAAATCAGTATCCACCCGAGTGATTCCATAAGTGGTAATTACTACATCGTATTTATCAAAAATAGCGATGTCTTTTTCTCTGAAAGTCCCGGTGTAGGTATAAACTTTAAGTTTCGGTGTAAATTTTTTAGCCTCGTTAATCCAGTTATAAATTAAAGAAGTCGGCATTATAATTAAGGAAGTGGTGTGGATGCCTTGCGTCTCCTGCTCTTCTTTGCTTTTTTGCAGTAGGGCTAAAGTTTGGATTGTTTTCCCCAAACCCATATCATCTGCCAAGCAACCACCAAAACTGTATTTCTGCAGAAAGTGAAACCAGTCATAGCCAGCTTTTTGGTACGGGCGCAATTCTCCATTAAAATGAATTGGCGCCACTACTTCATCAATATTCGCAAAATCTGATAATTTTTGCAGTTTTCTGTCCATGCTGATGTTCGCCAGCTCACTGTTGGCAAAATCATACACCATGCCCACATGATACTTTTTTAAACGAAGGTGTTCATCGCCTTCAGAAAAACTTAACAAATTACCATACTGCGAAAACCATTTTTCGGGGATAATCGCAATCTCCCCGTTAGGCAACGTAAACTCTCTTTTTTTATTTAGGATATGATGTTTCAGTTGGATAAAAGGAATTTGATAATTTCCAAACTGCACAATCGCTTCAATATCAAACCAATCGTTTTTTTCATTGATGGCTAAATCAATTTTACTACTGCCAATGATATATTTTTTAGCGCTGATGTCTTGTTCAAACGTGAATCCTTTTACTACCAACTCATCGTGATGCTCGCTGATAAAATCGAAAACGGAAAGTGATTTATCTGCTTCCTCGTTTGTCCCTGCAACTTCTAAATGCACAAAAAGATCAGATTGTTGTTTTAGCCCCATCGCCAAAAGCTCATCTAGCTTGTTTTTTTCCCAAATTAAAGACCGCTTAATCCGATGGAAAGCATAATCGTCGCCGTTTTTTTCCATGCGAACGGTCACTGCTAAATCGCTACCCGCAGGAAAAGTGTAGTCACTATATTTAAAGAAAAGTTGAATCTCTGAAATACCACCGCTTACATAAACCACTTTTAATATTGGTGTGGCTTCGTGTTTTTCGGTATTGATGGTAAAACCTTCGGCATACACATTATATTTCTCAATTAATGGAGAAACGAATTTTGAAAAATAAGTTTCTTCGGATGATCTTGGGATGGATATAAAGCGTTTACCTAAAAAAGGTTGTAATTTTTTCCCTTCTAAATCCTGCTCAAAATCATAAAGTGTATCTTCTAATAGCAAATAAGCAGGTTTGTTGGTAATTACTAGCGCATCTTTAAACATAAATTCGATGCGGTTTCCTAAATACTTAATGGTTGGGAAGTAACGTGTTTCGGTTTCGTTTCTCCTAAAATGAAATAAAACGGTAGCGGGCTGCTCAGAAAAATGAACCTGTCTTTCAACCGGCCAGCCTTCTTTACTCATCACGTGGACTTCTTTTCCACGCACAAGCTTAAATATTTCTGCAAGCTTTTTCTCTATTTTGGGGCGAACAAAATCGTAAGACTTATCATCCCATAGTTTCGCAAAAAACTCTGTCGCCCTTACTTTTTTCTTGAAAAACTTTTTGATGACTTGATCTTGCTCAATATCTTCACAAAGTTTTATGAGTTTGGTGTCTGTTGCATCAATACCTTGGCTAAACTCTTCGGCCGTGTGCGAAAAAATTCTTTGGTGGGTCAGCGAAAAATCTCCATCTGGATTCAGCTGAACAATATGCGGTTCAATCAAAAATCCAAAATAATCATGCTTAGCCAATGAATAAACCAGTTTCCAAGGTTTATCTGTTGCAACTCTTAACATCGTATCAATAAAAAAATTTAGAGAAGGTATTAATAGAAAAACTTTAAAAGTATGAAGAGATTTCGGCATTTTAATGGAGAGAAGGAATTTAATTTTCACTGTGTGGGTTTGTGAACCACGGAGGTCACAGAGTTTTTTACAGAGGTCACAGAGCCGGATGGTTTATTTCCGAACGTTTTCATTATCCTTATCTTAAACATAATTTGATACCAAATTATGTCACTTTCAATTGCGTTTACCATTTTTATCTATGTAATTTGCAGTATATGTTTATTCATCAAAACAATAAATTATGGCAAATCACATAGCACCAGGAGCAAAAGGTTTAAACGCCTACATTACTATTAAAAGATGCGAAAAAGCAATTGAATTTTACAAAAAAGCATTTGATGCAGTTGAAAAGTACCGATTGTTAATGCCCGACGGAACTATTGGACATGCGGAAATTGAAATTGAAGGCTCGTTACTAATGATGTCGGAAGAAAACTCAGATTGGGGTTCAAAAAGTCCGATTACTTTAGGCGGTACACCACTGGTTTTAAGTCTTTATGTTAAAGATGTAGATCAAAGTTTTCAAAAAGCTATTGATGCAGGAGCAAAATCTGTGATGGCGGTTACTGACGAGTTTTATGGCGATAGAGTTGGGCAAGTGATTGACCCCTTCGGATTTAAATGGATGATAGCAACGCATAAAGAAGTGGTAAGTGTGGAAGAAATGCAGAAAAGATTAAACGACATGTTTACTGGAAATTAAGCGACCGACATTTAAAAATCGATTATATTATTAATGGAAAACAAAATACAACTTACCGTCAATTTCGTAAAAAAAGAATTAAAAAATGCCGAAGCTGGGCATGATTGGTGGCATATAGAACGGGTTTGGAAAACAGCGAAAGAGATTGCAAACCATGAACAAGTAAACTTGGAAGTAGTTGAATTTGCCGCTTTATTACATGACATTGCCGACTCTAAATTCCATGATGGAGATGAAGAGATTGGCCCACAAAAAGCTAGAGATTTCTTAAAATCGATAAGTGTTGATGAGGAAATTGTTCAGCATGTGCAAGATATCATCAGAAACATGTCATTTAAAAGTAGCTTAGGCAACGTGAGTTTTTCATCGCAAGAAATGCTAGTAGTACAAGATGCTGATAGGTTAGACGCAATTGGTGCTATTGGTATTGCTAGGGCTTTTACTTATGGCGGTTTTAAAAATAGGGAACTTTACAACCCAGCGATTGCACCTCAAATCAGCCAAAGTAAAGAAGCTTATAAAAACACTACTGCCCCTACCATAAATCATTTCTACGAAAAACTGCTGCTGTTGAAAGATAAAATGAATACCTTGTCGGGAAAGAAAATTGCCAACCAACGTCACGATTTTATGGTGCTATATTTGGAGCAGTTTTATGGAGAATGGGAAGGAAAACGTTAAAATGAAGGATAGCTTTTTATATTTTGGTTACGGATGCGCACTAAACCAAACTATGGTGGAGTTTAGGGTAAATGAACCTGTGCAGTTACTTTGCAAAGGGGAATTAAAGCATTACACTTTAAAATTTAATCGAAGAAACCCAGATGGATCTGCCCGAGGGAACTTGCAACCTGCCGAAAATGATTATACGCTAGGCTTGTTGTATCAAATCAATAAAGATAAGTTTGACCAACTAGCCCAAACAGAACCAGAATATGTGTTAACACAGTTTGATGTTTTAACCGATGACGGAATAAAAAGTGCTTATGCTTTCATCTGCCACCACTGCCAGGATGGAATTGTACCAGACAAAAAGTACGTGAACCATATTGTGGAATGTGCAAAAGAACACAACTTTCCCGGAATTTATATCGAAAAAATTTTATCGGTTTTGCCGAAGGGCTAAATCCGGACGGCCGTCATTTCGCTCGATAGAGAGACTTTTAACTCGCAAAGTTGCCACGCTACTTTTAAACATCGATTGGCTACCTATTTGTGAAGCCTCTCGTACCGCAAATCGATGAGACGTATAAAAAAAGTCTTTGGCATTCTCTGCGATTTGATAGCATCACTAAACGCTTTTCATACTCGCAATTCCCACTCTATAAATGCCTTAAGCCTTCCGCCTTAAACCTTCCGCCTATTTTACCCTTTTTACATTATCCTTTGCAAAAGCTTCCCAGCCACTATAGGTTTTTCCTTTACCACCGCTAGTGATTTTTTGGAACGAATGGCAAACCGCAACGCCCAATCCATCAGTCGCATCCAAAAATTCTGGCGTTTCTTTAAAATTTAGTAACTGCTTTAACATTGCTGCGACTTGCTCTTTGGTGGCGTTTCCGTTACCCGTGATGGATTGCTTTATTTTCTTGGGCGAGTATTCAAAAATGGGTAAACCCTTCGCCAAACCAGCCGACATGGCCACACCTTGCGCCCGACCAAGTTTCAACATTACTTGTATGTTTTTGCCGTAAAAAGGGGCTTCCAACGCGATGCAGTCTGGATGATACTGTTCAATTAAACTGGTGGTTTTTTCAAAAATGCGTTGTAATTTCAAAAAATGATCGTCCAAATGGGTCATCTTAACCACGCCTAAACTTATCAGCTCTATTTTATTTCCGGTTTCTTTTACCAAACCATAACCCATCACTGCAGTACCGGGGTCAATGCCCAAAATAATGCGTTCTTTGGATTTTTCTTTTAACATGGCAGCAATATTAGGGTAAATTCTTAACATTGTATAAAATCAAACACCTGTTGACCAGCAAGCAAAAAAAAATAATCAGCTACAGCATAAAAATAATTGTTGTTGTTTTGGCGGGCTATTTTATTTTCCAGAAGCTTAACGATCATAAAAACCTCACGCAGTTTGCAAATCTAATCAGTAAACTTTCGCCCTTTAAGGTGTATTTAACGCTGATTTCAGTTTTTGTTCTGATGCTTATTAACTGGTTGATAGAGAGCAAAAAGTGGCAGTTTTTGATTGCCAAGGTAGAGCAGATAAGCTTTTATAAAGCGGTAGAATCTGTTTTTTGTGGATTGACTTGGGCTATTTTCACACCCAATAGAATCGGAGAGTATGGCGGACGAGTTTTCTTTCTTTCGCCAAGGCGTCGAATACAAGGAGCTGTGGCTATGGGCGTTGGGCAAATAGCACAAATGGTAATTACCAATGTGGTGGGTGCGCTTGCGTTATTGTGGTTTATATATAATTTTAAACCGATGGATCAACTGTTATTTGTGGCTATTTGTCTTTTAGTAATTGGCTTCTGCTTTTTTTTCATCGTATTTTATTTCAATATTCGCTGGATAGAAAAATCATTGAAGAGCATCAAATTTTTAAAAAAATACAAGCGCTTTTTTTCTGTACTTAACCGCTACCACCAAAAAGAACTTACTAAGGTAATGCTTTATAGTATCGCAAGGTTTTTAGTGTTTACGTTGCAATACATTTTGATTATTTACCTGCTTTTGCCAGAGATTGCTTTGTACAAAACAGCGTTGATGGTATTTATTTTGTTTTTTATACAATCCGCACTGCCGTCTTTAGATTTGTTGGATGTTGGGGTTCGCAGTTTGACTGCTACCTATTTTTTTAGCTTTATTACTACACATGAAGTAGCAATTATGGCTGCAATTGCGTTAATTTGGTTTGTGAATTTAATTATCCCGGCGGTAATTGGGTCTTTTTTCGTTTTTAAACTCAAGTTTTTTGATAGTCGTACTAATTAGTTGCTTCTCTTTAGCACTCACTTTTTTATATGCTTTTTTAGTGCTCGCTTTACGTACGGGTTGGCAAAACATTCCTTTTTATACACCTTTGGCGGTAGTGCCTAAAACTAAAGTGTCTGTTTTAATTGCTGCCAGAAACGAGGAAGGTAGCATCCATTCAACCATTGAAGACATCGTCAATCAAAATTACCCGAAAGAACTTTTTGAACTCATTGTGGTGGATGACCATTCTACTGACAAAACGTCTTCAATCATTGCGAATTACGCAGATAAAGGCGTAAAACTGATTCAACTGAACGAAAGTGAGCCCTTAAACTCCTATAAAAAGAAAGCCATCGCGGAGGCGATTAAATTAGCTAACGGCGACTTGATGGTTGCCACCGATGCAGATTGTAGAATGGGGGAAAATTGGTTGCTTAACATTGTAGGGCTTTACGAGGAAAAAAATTACAACTTGATTAGTGCACCAGTGGTTTATTTTCAGGAAAAATCACTTTTTGAGCGTTTACAGACTTTGGAATTTTTGTACCTCATCGGCTTCGGTGCTGCTGGTATTGGCAATAAAATGCCTTCTACTTGCAACGGTGCAAATTTAGCCTACAAAAAAGAAGTTTTTTTAGAGTTGGATGGTTTTAAAGGAATCGATGATTTAGCTTCTGGCGACGATGAACTTTTTCTGCATAAAGTGGCTCGGGCCTACCCTGGAACTATCGGGTTCTGTAAATCAAATGATGCATGTGTTTATACCCACGCCAAATCCAACCTTAAAGAGTTTATACAGCAACGCCGCCGTTGGGCAAGCAAAAGTGTGAAGTATAAAGACAAAAAGATAATTGTATTGGCGGTTTGTATGTGGCTTTTTAATCTGTCATTGGCGTTAAACTTTGTTTTGGCTTTTTTTTATGCAGATTTTTTAAAGCTGGTTACCATTCAGTTTTTAATAAAATTCACGGCCGAGCTATTCTTTTTAGAACCCTTAACCACGTTTGCTAAACGTAAAGGCTTGCTCATCAACCTAACGTTTTTAACATTTTTGCATGTGGTGTATTTTATATACATTGGTATTATGGGCAACGCTGGCAAGTACCAATGGAAAGGCAGAATGGTAAAATAATGATTGAAAAATCGGAAAATAACCCAAAAAAATCTTGGCGAATCTTCGCAAAAAATAAGCTTTCGTTGGTGGGCTTTGTTTTTATTGTGCTGATTACTTCTCTCGCAATTTTGGGTTATTTGATTACACCAGATGATAGCCCGATGGCAAACAATATGCATTTAGAGCTAAACATCGAAAAACCAGGTTCTACTTTTACGTTTATCAAAGTTCCAAAGAACCCACAACCACCACGTGT
>JBBSTQ010000161.1:0-7608 GCA_038235745.1 Sphingobacteriales bacterium | reverse complement strand
CCCGATGTGATATAAGGCATTGCAACAGCGCCATCTAACTCTTTAGCAGTTGCGGTCATTAGGTTTCCAGCTAAGTTGCCCAGTTTCTCGCCGATATTTAATTTGGGCATTTTAAGACTAAACTTTCCTTTTTTCTTCTCTGTTTCTTGAGCTGGTGCAAAGCCAAAATACAGCATAGCAACTAATACGAGTACAATTTTTTTCATGATTTGGTTGTTTTGTGGTTAAGTGTGGACATTTTGGAGTTGAGCAATTGCTAGCTTTTAGAAAGAATTTCAATCTTAATCCACTCAACTTCATGTGCTAATACCCACTTCCACCACAAAAGAGCAGATAAAAATTTCGCTTTACGTACGTGTTTTTACTGATTTTGGTAATTTTTGAGTATGAATTCTCTATTTGTTTCCCAAACGACTGTGTCGAAAAATTCAATTTTAGTAGAGGAGACAAAATTCGGTTTCTGATTGACGGAACTAAGTTTTTCGCTTTTAAAACTAATAAACGACAAAGTTTTTACTTACTTTAGGGTATGGCAAACGAAGAAAAATTTTCTGAAGATCCAGAAGAAAACGCTCAAATAGAAAATGAGTTTTTGAAGTTAAAGATGAATGCCCAATTTGGTGGCAACTTTTTTTCTGGCGACGGCAGAATACCGCCCGCAATTGAAAACTCGTTTCTTAAAAACGTGATTGCTTTTGAAGAAAATTTAGCAAAAGCCGAATATACCACCATATTCGAGAGGTTAAACAGTCCTGCTTTTACGCCTGTTAGCGAGTTGAAATCTGACAAAGAAATTTTGGATGCTTTGAATGAAATTACTTTATTGCTTGAGCAAAATGATATCCGTTTGGATATATGCGACGGCCCTTACCCTGATGAAGTTATTTACAGGTTTATCACAAAAGAGCTGATGATGCATGAAATAGAAAAGGAAAGCATTTTAGGAACCACGTTTTTTATCTATGAAGAATTTCATCCGAACCATAAAGCCGCTATCGAGAAAAACGCCAAACAATTTTTGGAATACTGGGCCGATAAAGACCTAGAAGAATTGGATTATTTATTAGCACCTGAAATCATAACTTCAAGAGATAAAGTAATCAAGAAAGCGAAGCTATCCGAAATGCTGACAAATTTCTTTGATGCCTATAAAGATTTTAAAGACCTAGAGTTTATAATTGGCGAAGTTTCCTTTCAATTGCCTGACGAAGAAATAGGCATGGGACATGCAGAAGGTGCTTTGGGATACCGGGCAGTATTAGAAAACTCGGAAGTTGTTGTGTTTAAGGGCTCTTTTAAATTGTATATGGCTTTTGCCTTCGGCAGTTGGGACATTGTATATTTTGTAATGCCCGGGTTTAACTGGGAATAACTATATATGAATTAGTTACAATCAGATAAAGTTGCAAAGTGGCATTAGTTGATTTCGTTTCAAGTTAATCAACACCTATCGCTTTGAAATTAAGAATCGAACTTTACGACTGTCCCTTTCTACAAATTTAAAACAGCTGTGAACAAAAGAGGCACCGAGTGTTCCTTTCATAAAAAATGTGCTCGGAAAACATTTTTATTGAATTCTCTGATTATTTTTTATCTTAAAATATTGTTTTCCAATACATTATAAAGTAATAGATCTTACGGTTTAACCAAAATGTTTCCTGTTTGATCCTTAAAAAAACTATGCATCGATGTGTTAAAAAAAACATTAGACTATTCGTTAATTGTAAAAGTCTGTGTTCCGCAAAGCGGAACGCTCTGTGATTCAAACACACCCACTATAAAGAGGTGCAAATCTATGTTTCTATTTGGTTAGATAGTAGGCCAATATATATACATAAATGGTATAATAGGCTTTCATTCCATCGCATGTCAATTTATAGCACTATTTTAAATAGCATTCGGCGAAATTCCATATAGCAACATCAGAAAATTTGAGTACATGTAAAAGCGCAAACTAAAAGTCGGCTTTAAATTATGGCATTACTTCTGCAAGAAACCATTCTTACGCTATACGCTTCTTCATTATTTAGAAACCGCTAAAAAGCAAGCATTAAACATACTACAGATGGCAAATTTAGACAAAGACAAAGTTAATAAGGTTAAACAATTTGGTTTTTACAGCAAAGGCTTGGTATATGCACTAATGGGGATTTTGGCAGCAATGGCCGCTTTCGGACTTGGTGCAGATATTAAAGGAAAATCTGGGATTGTGCAATTTCTTCATGGCTTGCCCGGCGGAAAGCTACTTACGGCCATTGTAGCATTAGGTCTTTTGGCATACACGCTGTGGCGTTTTTACCAAGCTGTTTTTGATCCTGGCAAAGAGACGAAGAAAGAAAGGATTGGCGCTCGGCTACAATTTGCCTATTCAGGGATTTTTTATGCGGTAATTGCGTTTTCATTTGCGCAACCAATTCTGAGTGGACAAAGCTCATCAGACGATAATTCTAAAAAAGCAATGCTTGGCAACCTGTTGGATAAGGAGTGGGGAATTTGGGTAATCTGGGCAATCGGCATTGCGATGGCTGCCAATGCTATTTGGCAATGTTACTTGGGTTTTAGCGGTAAATACATGAAACAGGTTGACGAAAACCCCGATAACAAAAATGAATATGGGCTGGTAAAACGGAGCGGAAGATACGGCTACATTGCAAGGGGTGTTGTTTTTGGAATTATCTCTTTTTTTGTAATTAACGTTTGCTTAGCCCATAATGCCAATGCTTACAAAGATACCGAAGGTGCATTACAATATTTACTTTCAGTTAGCTACGGGCCTTTTTTGATGGGTGCTGTTGCGCTAGGAATGCTAGCCTACGGAATTTTTTGTTTCATGGTTGCCCGCCATTCAGACCTTACCAAGGTAAGTTAATGAGTGCTAGACAACAAAACACGCAAGTTTTGGGGTGCGGATACATTTCTCTTGTTTTAAAAATTGCGAACGATTACTTTAAAGCCATCATCACTTTACTGAATTTAATGCGGGCGGATAGAAATTTTGAAAGCGATTTTATAATTTAAATTTCGCGAACCGTACCACCCAATTAAAAAGAAATTACATAACCCGCATTGCTTTTATTGGCGCAAGTTTTACCTCACAATGGATATGATTGTACAGTAACCTGAGTTCGATTATTCATAGCTTTCTATACTGTTTAGACAGCCTTTTTTTAATTCACAAAGGTTTTGCGTTAGGTTGTCCAAAGGACTCCTTCGGAGAAGTAGAAATCCTTTTTTTGTCCGCCAGCTGGCGGACAAAAAGATTGTAACAAACAGCCCGCCCGAACGCCCAAATAACGATATTGGTAATCGAACTCAGGTTAGTAGAGTGCATTGTAAACATCTTAGTGGTTACTGTTTCTGCCATCAGAGTTAGTATTGTTTTAGCCACAGGGAACTGGTTTTTACATTGCAAGAAGATGAACAGGAGAATAATAATGCAAAGTGATGCGCTTCTGCTATATTAAAACAGCAATAAGGTTATGCTACAAAATTAAATTGGACATCTATTCCGGTTCGCAAGACTCCACAATCCTTTTCCGGATTCACTTGGCGTGATTTGATGCATCTCTTTCAATTTTCTTAACCGACATTTATAGCTGGGTCACACAAATCAAATAAATCTGAAACTTAAATTTTTGGGTTGATTAAAACAGCTTGTTAGGTTAAATGCCATCTTTCCGAAGTTTTCTTTTACACTACATGTTCATACAATTCATGAGAACATCTATCAGATCTCTTGTTTAATTTATAAATTAAATTTATGTAATACATTAAAAGTATAAATAAAAATTTATGAGTAATGTTTGCCAGTTTTGTGCTATTGAAAATTAAACTTACTTCGCATGATCAAAATAACAGTAGCAAAAGGAGATGGAATTGGTCCGGAAATTATGGATGCCACTTTAGAAATAATGTTTGCAGCAGGCGCTAAAATTGAAATTGAAGAAATTGAAGTTGGGGAGAAAGTTTACCTCGCTGGCGACACATCAGGAATTACATCTTCATCATGGGATACCATAAGAAGAAACAAAATTTTCCTAAAATCTCCCATTACTACACCACAAGGTGGAGGCTACAAAAGCTTAAATGTAACTACCCGAAAATTTCTTGGATTATATTCGAATGTTCGTCCTTGCGTAAGTTTACATCCATTTGTACAAACAAAGCATCCAGTGATGGATATTGTTATAGTGAGAGAAAATGAAGAGGATTTATATGCGGGCATTGAGCATCAACAAACCGACGAAGTTATCCAATGCTTAAAGCTAATTAGCCGCCCAGGATGTGAAAAGATAGTGCGTTATGCCTTTGAATATGCTAAGCAACAAAATAGAAAAAAAGTAACCTGCTTTACAAAAGATAATATTATGAAACAAACAGATGGGTTGTTTCATAAAGTGTTCAATGAAATTGCATTAGAATATCCTGAAATTGAAAACGAGCACTGGATAATTGATATTGGAGCAGCAAAAATAGCAGAATCTCCAGAGGACTTCGATGTAATTGTTACCCTTAATTTATACGGAGATATCATCTCAGATATTGCTGCGCAGATTACTGGATCTGTTGGATTAGGTGGGTCTGCAAATATTGGCGAAGAGTGTGCAATGTTTGAGGCAATTCACGGTTCAGCTCCTGCGATAGCCGGTCAAAATATCGCCAACCCTTCAGGATTAATTCAAGGTGCCGTAATGATGCTTAATCATATCGGACAAACAGATGTGGCAAAAAACATACAAAATGCCTGGTTAAAAACAATAGAGGACGGCATTCATACAATAGATATTTTTACGGAAGGTATCAGTAAAAAAGAAGTAAGTACTTCCCAATTTAAAGAAGCTGTAATTAATAATCTTGGAAAAGAGCCATCGTTTTTGAAGCCCGTTGTTTATGCAAACAATGCGGCTTTACGCCTCCCAAAATACGTACGGAAACCAGCCGCCAATAAAAAGCTTGTTGGTGTTGACTTGTTCGTTCATTGGAACGGAACCGATCCTAACAAAATTGCCGAAACGTTAAAAACGATTGAGCATAATACTGGAAAACTCAAAATGATTACCAACAGAGGAATAAAAGTTTGGCCTGAAGGGTTTAGAGAAACATTTTGTACAGATCATTGGAGATGCCGGTTTACGCCAACCGAAGGCAACGACATAAGCAAATTGGGTATTATTGAACTATTGCAAAATGCCGCAAATGAAAATATAGATGTTATAAAAACGGAAAATCTTTATGAATTTGACGGGAAACCAGCTTTCTCATTGGGACAAGGGCAATAATTAAACAGCAACAACATGGTTAACGTAATTATCTATTTAAAGAAAGAGTTTAATGCCGAAGATTTAGTAAGTTTTTTACTAACTGAAAAATTGATTGCGACTGCATCTATTGATGAAAACAATACCTCTTATAAAATAGATAATGACCAACTTCATAAAGAGGTTTACAATATTATAACCGCAAAGACAAAAGCTGTATTGCTAAATCACATAATAAAAGCTACAGAAGAAAGAATAGGAGTTGATGTATTGATCAATTCAACTCCTATTGTAGGTTCAAACAAACTTTTTGATGACATGGTAAGAGAGCACACCAAACGAATTTGAAATACTGGTAAAACCGATGCTATTACCCAATAAATTATACTAATTCTGAAGACGCTACGGATTTGATCGCTCAGGTTGCAAATTTTAAGTTTTCGGACAGCATAATAGCAGATGGCTACGGTGGCGAAACATCAAAGATAAAAAGTCAAAATTAAGGTTCTCCTAAATCTTGCTTCAAGTAAAAGATGAAGTAAGTATTAAATTATACGAACACAAGTAACATAATTAAAATAGCAGTATAATGCATAAAAACAAGATTAAATACGGTTTTTGTTTGGGTATAATAATTATATTATTGGCCCTATCCGCCCTTACCAAAGAGGTGGTTTATAGTAAACTTTTAGTTTCATTCTCTATAGTTATTGGAGCTGTTATCTTCTTTCGTTTACGAGTTAGAACTTCTAATAATCAAAAGGAAATGCAAAACCCTTACCTCAATTAATGGCATATTTAGTAGATGTCATCAAAAGCCTTAACATTACGCTTTAACTGATGTAGGGCTGCTCTTTCCCGCCATTAACCCCGCAGGATATCCCTTTACCATGAAGTGCTCAAAAAGTACTTTATGGTGCTTACCAGTTCTGGAATATACAAGCCTTTTTTATTGTTCTAACAACTGTTACCACGAACTCATTTTTACCCTGCTGTAAATCCAACTCTTCGTTTTTACTGCTTTCTACTCCCGTGAATCGCTTGTATTAGCTTCTATAAACTCCCGTTTTAAACAACTTTATGTTTTTAACAAAATAATGCCCTCATTAATTACAACCACCCAGCAAAATGACAGAAAGACCAAACATTCTTGTAGTTTGTGAACGAAATAAAAAACGTAGCAGAACAGCTGACTTTATCTTTAAGAACGACAATCGTTTTAACATCCGCTCTGTTGGACTAAGCCCCAAAATCGATAGAAAAATATCTGAATACGATTTGAACCGGGCCGCCTTAGTTTTTGTAATGGAAACTGGACAAAGAGCAAAATTCGTGGGTTTTACAAACATTTGGATCTACCAAGTATAGAAATATTGAAAATCGCAGACGACTACGAATTTATGAACCAAGATTTGTTGAAATGCTATCTGACAGAATAAATGAAACTTTGAAAATAGTTTATAACATTTAAATCCAACAAAAAATCGCAAACTTTAAATGGTATCTCGAACAACTTTAAACATTGAATTAACCCAATAATTCAAAGACCTTTAAAATATCAATACTTAAACAACGCATCCACTCCCCATCCTTAATAAACATAAATATATTTAATGCACTATATAACAAACATAAATAAAAACTTATGTATTAGTTTTTACAGTTTTGCAGATGTAAAAACAAAATGGATATGGACAATAATTACCAAACGCTTAAAACACCCTCTGCAAACGCAGCGCATTCTTTCGACAGTTTAAACCAGCACCCATTTACTCGCAACATCTTCGCAAACGCTATACAGGTATTTCTTTGGGTATTGTTTGTTGCAAACGCTATTCTTCTAACAATCAACTATTCTGATCTTCAATCTTGGCATTGGGAAAACATCATCCGCATTAATGGTTTTACCTTATTAATCTGGACAACAGTTACCTTTTTTAGTGCGATACTGAGTACCTACAGCTCTTACTATTTAGTCGGGTTTAAATACCACGAAAAGTTTGTCGCTTTAAGCTTGGCTTTTACCCTTTCAATCATGCTTTTCATTGCAGCAAATCACGTAAGTGTATTACTGGTTTCTTGGTTGGCAATGGGCTTTTTTATGGCGCAACTAATCGGTGTAAACTCAGCATGGGGCGAGGCAGGACAAGCAGCAAATTTTGCTCAAAAGTTTTTTCTCTTGGGCACTGTGCTTTTAACAATTGGAGTATTAATTCTAGCGATTCAAAGCAACAGTTACACGTTAGAAGGCATCACAGCAAACATCCCGAACCTATCAACCACCAGCTTAACTGTTGCGGCACTTTTTATAATCACAGCTGCCATCATTCAATCTGCCATTTATCCTTTT
>JBBSTQ010000160.1:0-7634 GCA_038235745.1 Sphingobacteriales bacterium | reverse complement strand
TCCTTCTCTATCTGGTAGCTATTTCTACCCGAAGAACTCCTAGCAACCAACTCCGCCACAAAACCAGTTAAAAACAATTGTGAGCCTAAAATCACAGCCACTAAGGCAATGTAAAATAAAGGTTGATCTGTTACTTCCCTTTCAATTTTTATATGGTTCGCAATGTGGTACAGCTTATCGCCGATGATCCATAAAGCCATAATGGTTCCGAGCAGAAAACTTAAGACACCCATGGAGCCAAAAAAGTGCATAGGGCGTTTGCCAAATTTACCCACAAAGAATATAGATAGTAAATCTAGAAACCCATTGATAAATCTACTGAACCCAAATTTTGTAGTTCCGTACTTTCTCGCTCGATGTTCTACTACTTGTTCCTCAATTTTTTTGAAGCCCGCCCATTTTGCAAGTACTGGGATGTAACGGTGCATTTCGCCGTAAACTTCAATATTTTTAACCACCTCGCTTCGGTAAGCTTTTAAACCACAATTGAAGTCATGTAGGTTTTTAATACCCGACATTTTACGAGTGGCAGAATTGAAGAATTTCGTCGGGATGGTTTTTGTTAGTGGATCATAACGCTTTTTCTTCCAGCCTGAAATTAAATCTAGCTTTTCTTCTTTAATGCGACGGTAAAGTTCCGGAATTTCATCTGGAGAATCCTGTAAATCAGCGTCCATGGTAATAACCACATCGCCTTTTACGGCTTCAAAACCAACGTTTAACGCAGCGGATTTTCCGTAATTTCTACGGAATTTGATGCCCTTTACCGCCGAATGACTTTGATGCAATTCTTCAATTTTCTCCCAAGTCCCGTCATCGCTACCGTCGTCAATCAAAATAATCTCGTAAGAAAAAGAGTGATTCTGCATCACTTTCCTAATCCAATCGGTTAATTCTGGTAAAGATTCAACCTCGTTATATGCTGGTACTACTACCGAAATATCCATTGTTTTTTTAATTAGCTAAGAGCTTAAAGCAAAAGCATCGAGCGATAAAAACCGAAAAATATGCTTAAACAAAACAAAAAAACGCTAAATGATCATCATAAAGCGTTTTGAAATTTCTCAAATATAAATTATTTTTTCTCTATTCTGCCTCATCAACCGGAGCGAACATTGGCGGATTTCTTTTAAAAATAGCAGCAAAAATCAGCGAAAGCACAAAACCTACTAAAATTGCTATCACTAAATTTTTAGCGAAGTCTCCAATAGAAGGCATGTATTGCGCTTTTAAACTTTTGGTGGCTTCTTCAACAGCTTCATCAAGCGCATCGCCACTCATGCCCATTTTTTCAAATGTGGCAGTTATTCCTTCTTCAACATAACCACGCACTTTTTCATAGGCGCCAGGCTCAATGAATGTGTAAAAGATAAAATTAAAGATGCTCGAAGCTAAATTCGCGATAAACGACATGATGAAAACTCCACTAAGTGCTTCTTTAAAAGACCAATACCCACCTATTTTTTTACGCAAATCAAATGTAAAAATCACATAAATAACTAGTGAAACTACTGTAATTAGAATGCCATACCACGTAGCACCTAAAAGATTGGGAGCCGCGTAATAGGTCAATAGCTGTAAAAAAATAGTAATTACCGCAATAATGACTCCGTTAGTTATCGCCAGTTTCTTTAAATCCTGCATCCTATTATTGTTAATCTTTAAAGTTTAATATCATCGATAAAATTGCCGCATCAAACGCAGGATCTTCGCTTAAATCTTTAAATTCTTTTAAAGTCTCTGGCTCTGGCTCGGTATCGTAAAAGTAAGCCATCAATGGGTAAAAAATATCTCTGATTTCAGATTCAGGATCTAACGTTTTTGAAATGCGAGCAATTTCTTCCAGATTGCTTTCCATCAACATTTGGTTGGCAATTATATCCTCATAAATGCGGTGTTCATCCTGAAATTCATCTTCTTCAACCAACAAAAACTCCTTTAAAAAATCTTCTAAAGAAGGGTCAATGTCTTCATCTTCGCACTCGTTAAGATATAAAAGCAAGTTCAAAAGTTCTGTTCCACGGTCTAACGTCTCTTCTTCAATTTTTTCCCACTCTGGCGAATCCAAATAATCAACATTCAATTTTTTGGTGTCTTCGGCAAAAAAGTTGATCAACAATAAATCGAAGGTAACTTCTCTAAGCGGATCCAATTCTGCTTTGTTGTCGAAAAGTTCATCCATTGCAGCTAGCTTGCTCATAAAATCCTGTTCGCCAGAAAAAATATCAGTCAGCTTATTTAGTTCTTGTTGTGCTGTTACATTTTCTAATGCCGAAAAAGTGTTGAACAAATTTTCGAGCGCATTTTTTACTTTAACATCCATAGTACTCTTTTATGATTTTCAGTTTTTAGATAAATAAGTTTGATTGTTGTTACAAGTTAGCCATACTTTACCGTTTAAAGTTTGGTTGATAAAAGGCGTATTTGCTGATTTTGAAAAATTATTCTTTGTGTTGTAATCCCAATTGCTTCCATCAAATAAAACCAAATTTGCGGGTTTACCCTCTTCTATAGCGATTGCGTTTAAGCCTAAAATCTCTCTCGGTCTTTCTGAAAGCTTCATCACAATTTCTTCTTCATTGAGACCCGCTTTGTAAAGCAAGGGCAAAACGGTTTGTAGCCCGATGATACCATTTTTAGCAATCTCAAACTCAACTTCTTTAAATTCAATTTCTTGTGGCTGATGTTGCGATACCACCGCATCTATGGTTCCATTCTTAACTCCTTTGATCAAAGCTTTAACGTCCTCAGTAGTTCTTAAAGGCGGCTTTACTTTATAATTGCTATCAAAACCTGCTATGGCTTCATCGGTTAAAACTAAATGGTGCGCTGCAACATCACAACTTACTTTTGCTCCTTTTTTCTTGGCCTCTTTTATCAGTTCAACGGCGTGAGCGGTAGATATGGTAGAAAAATGAACCTTTGAATCGGTGTAAGCGGCCAAATATAAATCACGGATAATCATCAATTCTTCCGCTAAATTCGGGATGCCTTTCATACCTAAATAAGTACTCATTGCGCCTTCGTTCATCTTTGCATTTCCTGCGATGGAAGCATCTTCTGGATATGACAGAACCAATGCATCAAAACCTTTTGAATAAAGTAAAGCTCGCTCCATTAAACCGGCATCTTGCACTGCTTTATTACCATCAGTAAAAGCGACCGCCCCGGATTTCTGCATATCGTACATTTCTGCTAAATCTTTGCCTTCTCGCTTTTGCGATATACAGCCATAAGGGAAAATATCCACTAAATTTCCTTTGGCTTTGTTAATTAAAAACTCGACTTGTGATTTTGAGTCTGTAGTCGGTTGGTTGTGGGGCATTACAGCAACTCCGGTAAAACCGCCTGCCATTGCTGCGTTGCTACCCGTTTCAAAATCTTCTTTGGTTTCCAAACCTGGTTCGCCGAAGCTGACATTCATATCAAAAAAACCGGGTGCTAAAAACTTCCCTTTACCATCAACTACCTCAAAATCGTTTTGTAGATTAGCACCTATTTTATCGATAATTCCTTTTCTCACAATCACGTCAACGGTTTGCAAATGCAACGGAGAGCTTGGGCTTATTATTTTACAAGACTTGATGATGAAATTTTTGAGCATGATTAATTGCTATTTTTAACAGTTTTGGGTTTGGTATTTGGGTTTCCGTAAAACCGAATCAGCAGAACTTCTGCCGCCAAAAACATTAAAGTCAAAATTAAACAAAGTTTCCATAAGGACGAACCTAAATTGACTTCTTTTATCTGTTGACCGGTGATTTTTTCTTTTGAATTGATCACGTTTTTTGCGGAAAGCTGAAATTTTTTCTCGAGTTCAGCCTGCGTGTAAAAAGTTAAAGCCGACTCCCTCCTATCTTCATTTAAAGCAAAAATGTTTTTAACCGAATCTTTGAGCTCTACATTGTAAAAACCTGCTATTTTCAATTGATCTGCAAAATACAAACTTGATTTTGAACCACTGTTTTGATAAGTAGGAATCACGTTGACACCGTTACCCTTTATATTTACCAGATTGTTTTCTGAAACCGGAAGATTAGCCGAGTTGACACTTTTATCAGCGCCAAGCGTATAAAACAAGCGTTGTGGATTGGCACTTAGCAATGCGCTTTTAAACAAAAACGGCAAAAAAAGTGCGTGTTGGGCTAAATTGCTCGCTTCTGCTTCTAGTGGCAAAAAAGAAAGATAAACTTTGCCTTTCCCTAGTTGATAGGTGCTTAACAAATTGGCAGAAGTTGTACCGCTAAATAATACTTGTTTGGTGGTTCGGGTAAAATTAGAACTGCTAAAGTACTTTTTCGCCAAAGGCAAATCAATGTTCTTCGGATAAGCATCAAAGACATCTTTAAAAATAGGGTGCGCCAAGTTTATCTTGCTGACTTTGTTTTCCTCGGCCACCAAACTTAAAGGAATATCTGTTTGTAAACTTTGCAGAAACGTTTTGTAACTTCCTAAATCTGCATTTAGTGGCACAAATATGCTTAAACTTCCGCCGTTTTTTACGTATTGAGCTAGCTGTTGCGCCAATCCAGCTGGTACATTGATTAAATTTTCTAGTACAATTAGTTGCTGTTTGGCTAAACTGCTGTAGTTAATTTGTGTTTGGTCAATCTCCGAAAATTTAAAAAACGGATCAGTTTGGTAAGCTACGCCAATGCTTTTCACAGGTTGCGTTGCGTAAATTGCCAATAAGTTTAAATGATCTTCCAGCTGAAAAGTGAAATTTAGTTGGTCATCAAAAATAATTGGATAATCTTTAATGCTGATGTTGCCCTTTTGCCAGTCTCCGCTTAAGCCAGAAAAACGCAAAGTATCCAGCACAAAAGAATTTGCCTGAATTTTACTGTTAGCAATAGCTTTTTGAACGCCGTTAATTTTCAAACTTACTGGAATGCTCTCAACATCTTTAGCTGAATGATTGCTCAGTTTGTAAACCAAGCTTTCAGACTGGTTGGCTCTGTGAAACGGACTTATAAAGTACACCGAATCAATGGAAATATTTGGCAAACTGTTCGCCATTAGCGGGATTAACGTAAAACTTATAGAACTGTCTTTCTTTAGTTTTTCGACGCCACCAGGCTGTTTTTGAAAATCTGAAATTAAGTAGGCGGTTTTATTTACCTGATGCTGGTTTGCCAAAAAATCTTGTTGTTGATTTATAACCTGTTGATATTGCCTTACCGATGGCGAGATTTTTACTTTTTCTAACTCTTCTAAAAGTTCGTCTCTGCTTAACAATCGCTGCGTAGTTGCATCAAACCCGTTGGTAAGTAATTGAAACCTGTCATTTAGACTGTTGGCGCTAACCAAATCTTTCACTTTCCGTTTGCCCTCGTCCAATAAAGAACCGTTTTTATTTACCGCTTCCATTGAGTAGGAGTTGTCCAAATAAATACTGACAACTGCTTTTTGAAACTTTCCCGATGCTTCTTTATCAGCAAAAAAAGGCTGTGCGAAAGCCAAGACTAAAAAAACAAGCGCTAAAACACGACAAAGCAAAATTAAACGCTCTTTTAAAATCTTAGCGGCCGCAGTTTGAACCTGCACATCTTTCAAAAAATTAACGTTGGTAAAATAAACGGTTTTGAAACTGCGAAAATTAAATAGATGGACGATTACCGGAATGGCAATCAATAGTAAACCGAAAAGAAACTCAGGAAAGAGAAACCCCATTGTTTCCAAAGATATAAAATAATTAATTTTATAAATGGTCAACCTTTAAACAACTAAACTCTTGAATTCTAAAAAAACAGACATACAGCTCATTTTCAATGCAATAAAAAGGTTACAGAGTTTTGTTGCTAATTAATTTCTGTTGTGTAGTTTTGCAACTTACAATAAGAAAGGCAATACTTTATCTAAATATTCTTCTTAAAAATAAAGGCGTTAATTTACCAGTTGTGTTTTACAGATTCCTAAAAAGCCGACCGCAAAAACTTTAGATGCGGTTTTTTCTAAAAATTTTTCACTCTATAACGCAAGTAAAAAGTTTCGACAAATGAAATAAACAATTATCTTAGCATTTAGAGACTACATACCCGTTATAAAGCGATTATATTTTAACAACAAAAAATCTATTCTACTATATAGAGAATAATTTAAATTTTTATGCAAAACACATCACTTGAAGACCAATCTTTACCTCGAAAAATAATTATTACTGGCGCCAGTAGTGGAATTGGATTCGAGGCTGCGATTGAACTTTGTGTAAAAGGAAACGAGGTTATTGCGATTGCAAGATCAAAAGAAAAGTTACAGAATTTAAAGAAAATTGTTGGCGACTTAAATCCTGAAGCTGTTATATTACCAGTGGTTTTCGATATCCTAAATGATGATGAAAACATATTGGTAGATTTTGTTAAAAAAAATTGGGGTGGTTTTGATATCCTGATTAATAATGCTGGAACTTTGATCAATAAACCATTTGATGAGCTTACCGAGTTTGATATGGCGGAAATGTTTCAGAGTAATGTTTTGAGCCATTTTAGAATGATTAAAGCATTGAAACCTTTGTTGAAACCACAATCGCATATCGTTAATATTGGTTCAATGGGTGGTTTTCAAGGAAGCTCAAAATTTCCAGGGCTTATTGCATATTCTGCCAGTAAAGCAGCTTTACATAATTTAACAGAATGTTTAGCGCAGGAATTTGTAGAAAATAAGATCAGCGTAAACTGTTTAGCACTAGGTTCTGCACAAACGGAAATGTTAGAAAAAGCTTTTCCCGGCTATCAATCGCCAGTAATGGCTTTTGAGATGGGTAAATATATTGCAGATTTTGCATTGACGGGAAATCGCTTTTTTAACGGAAAAATACTTCCTGTAGCAGTTACCACACCTTAAAATTATGAAAAAAACAACTTTATATATTTTGGCATTATTTGCTTTAACTGCCTGTAACAGCGACACCAAAGACGCGGGAAGCGAGAGCAATGAACAGTCCGTTACGCAACCGAAAACAGCACAACCAGCGCAACTATTTGACGTTCCATGGGCTGCCGTTTTAGATTCTTCATCGCAAAAAATAACAATGATAAAGACTAAAGAAGTAAAGGAAGAAGATTTAAACGTTGCAAACGTAACAGAGTCGTTAAACAGAAAATACCCCGATATATTTTTATCAGACCCTACTCAAAAAAATGATACTGTTTTTGTAAAAATTAAGGATTCTGATTATTTAACACAAGGTTTGGGTACAATGGGTGCCGAAATTTACTTGGCAGAAAGCACTTACTCTTTTACCCAAATTCCGGGAGTTGGGTACGTTACTTACGATTTTAAATTGGGAGATCACGCATCGCCAGGGACTTTTACAAGAGAGAATTTTAAATTTAAAAAGTAAGGTGGAAGCCAAAATAAATTTCATTGAATGGTAGATTTAAAAGAATCATCTATAGTTACTTGTCTGCTTTCACAAAGCGTAGATCTAATGGCAATATGTGATCTAAACGGGGATATTTTAGAGGTAAATGAAACTTTAGCTAACATTGCGGGAAAATCGGTAGCGGATTTTAGGTCAACATCTGTCCGAACAATTTTTTCGGATTCAAATCAAATGCTAAACAATTTGCTTTATCAGAAAATCGTAAATTCACAAGAAACTGAAAGCTTCACTAGCAACATCAACAACAATT
>JBBSTQ010000159.1:0-7639 GCA_038235745.1 Sphingobacteriales bacterium | reverse complement strand
TTGTTGACTGCAGTAGCGATGATGGTTGCTGGCTGGGACGGAGCGCCGAAACGACAGTTTCCCGGTTTTCCAGATAACGGGAAATGGAAAATTAAGGCGGAAAATTTATCGCCGATGCCTTAAATTGAAAATAAAATGGATGGTATTGTGGCTAGAATTTTCTTGCGTCCGCTTTTAATAAAAACACTGGGCATTGGTAAGTGATAATAGCGGTTTAGTAAAAAAGCAGATTTAAGTTTAAATTTTAAATCTAATCAGAAGACTCATGAAACAACAGCTATTTAAATTTCGAAACATTCTCATTGTATTGGCATTTTTTATTCCAACTTACAGTCTTTTAGCACAAGAGATAAGCGAAGAATTCGATCTTCAGCTAGTTAAATCTTTTTTCAAGAACTTAAGAATACCGCAAGCAGAAAGAGAAAACTGTGCAGAAACAATCGTTTTTTTAGCAGTCGAAATAGACAAAAATTCTAAAGTCTCTGGAATCAAGTTTTCTGATAGCGCTTCGTCTGAATTGAAGGACGAACTAAAAAAAATCATCCCCAAAATTGATGTAGAAAACACGACTAAGAATCTAAAGGTAAAAGGTATAAGAAATACTTTTTTAATTTACCCAGTGCTTTTCATTAAAAGAAATGATGATTGCGCAGCACTTAATTATCTAAATGTAGGCAGTCAAGTTTTGACACGTTTTAACGGATCAATACTTGCCAAACCCTGCTTGCTGAGGGAAACACTTACTATGACAAGCTATAACTCAGTTCAATAAAAATAAAACCTTTCAAATGTTGAATACGTCTTTTAAAATCTGGTAAAAAAGCAGGTAATTGGTTAGGCAAGAAACTATGAAATTAAATGAACATTTTGACGAGTCTGGAGACTCTGTTCTATTTTACAAACCGAAGAGACGCTTCGCTTAACTCTTCGGACAGACAAAGAATATTGAAGTACAATAGCGGTTCGGAGATGAAACCAAAGCAACAATAAAATTATTAATGTTATGAAAAATTTCAAAATTTCTTTAGGCCTGTTGGCTATTATCATTTTTATCAATTGCGTTGTTCCCGTTACTTTACACGCTCAGGTCAAGTTGAGCAATCAGACCAAATCTCCGCAAATAGATTTCGCTATCGCGGAAATTAACAAAGCAACTGAAACAAATACTTTAGCGAGTCCAATTGAAATCGTTATAGTTGGCGATTCGGCAAAAGCAGTTGCAATGGCAAACCAAAATCAGCTACAGCAACCCAAATATTTTGGTTGGCAAGCATTTAGCATCCGCAAAAATGCGAACCAAATATTTGTTTTGGCAAGTGAACCGACTGGTGCAATGTACGGCTGTTTAGAGATTGCACAACGCATCAAAAATCAAACGTTAGTTGACATTCAACATTCGGACAACAAACCTTATTTAGAGCGTCGCGGAATAAAATTCAACATCCCGTTAGATGTTAGAACGCCTAGTTATTCTGACGCAAGTACAATCTCTCAAGCTAATATGAAAGACGTTTGGGACATTAATTTTTGGAAAGAATATTTTGATCAAATGGCCATCCGTAAATTCAACGTGATGACTTGGTGGAGCTTAAACCCTTTTCCGTCCATGGTAAATGTGCCAGAATTTTCGGATGTTTCACTGAACGATGTTTGGAAAACCAAGATGCCTTTTGATGACAACTTTCCGTTGACCGGTAAAGATGCCATTCGCCCAGAAATGCTTGCAAACCACGAGGTAATAAAAAAGATCAGCATTAAAGAAAAAACCAAGTATTGGCAACAAGTGATGCAATTGGCCAACGATAGAGGCATTGAAATTTACATTTTTACATGGAACATTTTTCCGGACATTGCCGAAGGAAAATACGGGATTACCAGCCAACAAACCAATCTGCAGACTATAAAATACTTTAGATCTGCAACTAAAGAGCTGCTAAAAACCTATCCGTTGTTGAAAGGTTTCGGGATTACTGCTGGCGAAAATATGCAAAAGTTAAAAGGCGAATTTTCTGATGAAAATTGGCTTTGGAAAACTTACGGCGAGGGAATAAGCGATGCCTTAAAAGAAAACCCAAAAGAAGATTTTACGCTCATCCATCGTTTCCATTCGGCATCACCAACGGAAATTAAGGATGCCTTTAAAGATTACCCTGGCAAGTTGCAACTGAGTTTAAAATACTCGATTGCACACATGTATTCCATTACTAATCCATCGTTTACTTATCCTTCTTTTAAGGTATTGAATAATGATGTAAAATCTTGGTTGACCATACGTAACGATGATATTTACAATATGCGCTGGGCAAATATTGACTATGCCCGCAGCTATATAAAGGTACGATAAATACAATATGCCAAATCACCAACAAGAGGCACTTTTCCACATGAATGAAGCGCTAAACTACTGGAAGAAATACGCTTTTATTTACACCACAAAATACAAACCGGCTTTATACAATCGGGTTGGTTTTGTGGATGCAGTGGCATTGACTAAGAACGTGGAACAGGGTATTGAAATGGTTAAAAATTGGAAACCTGAGAAACCTAAAAGCTCAAATTAAGTAGCACATTAGGAAATACACCTTTCAAAAAAAATAAAGAGATTCCAGTTTGTATCAGACTCAGAATCTCTTCGATATTGCTTAATCATTCTGCCTTTTACTTTCCAGATCTTCCACCTGTATTTGGCGTGTCAAAAGCTTTTTTCTCTAATGGATCAATATGCTTTCTGTCTGACTTTGTTTTTCCTTGATCTTTAGTTTCTGGAATTGGATTGTTTGTTTCTGGTATTGGTTGTTTTTCTTTCGTACTCATAATCTTCATATTTAGTTCGATTAAAGTTTTGCAAAAACCTTTCCAAAAAGTAACTCTTTGTTTTTTTAAAGTCTATTAAAAAAATAAAGATCTAGCCTCCTACCATTATGATTCGTTTATAAAGACTTTTATTGTTTTTGGTTACCACTCTTACAATATAAACTCCGCTAGGGACATTTGCCTCCATTAAAAAATCGACTTCTCCTTGTTTGAAGAATTTGGTTTCGGTTTTCATCATTTGCCCAGTTATACTGATCAGAAATAAACTTACATCTCCATCTTCGTCCAGATCAAATTTTACTTTAAATGCATCTTTGAACGGATTGGGATGAATAACCAACTCGTCTTTTGTAAATATTTTAAGACCTTGATTTTCGATTGGCTTCGTTGCGATGGAAGCGTCTTGACTAGGTACAGTTTTTACAGCAGATTTTAACGTATCGTTTTTGACTGTTACAACTAAATCCGCAAAAGCGATTTTAACACTATCCATTGTACTTTTCGCTGTGTCTTCCACTAACGGTAAAAGCTGAGAAACTACAATTCTATCTATCTCCCAAGCTCCTTTCAAACAATGTTGGAAACCTATTGATTTTCCTTCGACCGGAAAAACATATTGCTTGTAAACTTCTGTTCCGTTTATCTTTAATGAGACAAACGCATCTTTCTGAATAACTTCATACTTATTGTTGCTTTTTGGATCGAAACCTATCGCATCTAACTTACTTTTGATATTGACTTTGCTAAAATTGTCCCATTTTGTTTGAAAAAAATCGAGCCTTACAGCGCCATTCACAAAAATGTTCAATTGATAAAGCATTGCTTTTTTATTGATATTACCTTTGGCAGCAACTCCCCATTGAATATCCAAAACATCAGAATGATCACCACCACTTATTTGCTTTGCATCAACTTTTATCGAAAAATCCTTTAAGGCATCAAAACCATTAACTTCTTTTGAGTACCATAAACAACCTCTATTGTCAAAATTTTTAGTTAGCTTTTCTAAGTGCAAAATGCCTTTATTTATGTTTACAACAAATTCTTTTGAGGTAGGTCTTAAATCCCAGCCATTTTTGTTGTCATTGAAATCTTCGGCAAGCAGAATTTTTTCTTGCCCGTAACTGAGGGTTACTAAAAACAACAGTGGTAAAAAAATTGATTTGTTCATTATTTCTTGGTCTAATTTTACTTAATCTAAATTAAAAATTTTATTGGCATTTTAAATACAATCGGAATCTCAACTAGTTAAATTTTGCCTGCCTGTCAATCAATCTAAAGGTTGTACGCACAGCTCAATCATTTGCCTTTAAAACCTCCACGTTCTTTACCAAAAACACATAATCCTGATAATCGCCGTTGAAAGCCTCTTCAAAACAGACTAAAAATTGATTTGGCAATACAACTCCCTGAGCATTTTTAACCGGGTAAACGCGACAAGCATGAGCAGCATTTTTTTTGAATAGCTTTTTGTTCCATTGATCTTCCGAATAGGCCACATGTGACGGACTGGTGGTGTAAAAACCAAATGCTTCGGATTTGGAAGTAAAAGAAGTGCTACCCAGTTCAACTTTCGGAAAAAGTGTTTGATGTTCTGGATAGGTTTTTGACTGCGCCAACACCCCAACTTCCTGTAAAACAGGCAACGAATTTTTAACGGAGTAAAAACCAAAAGGCAACTCAAATGCAGGACTGTATCGAGCAACAGGAATCATTTCTACTGCATTTTTACCGCTTGCTCTAAATAGCGACACAGGCAACTCCTCCCCTTGTAAATCTGGGCGGATATGATTTGCTAAACCATCCCATCCTAAATCAATAGCGTAACCTAGTGTTTTTGTGACCCAAGCAAGTGGAGGTTCATTTTTGCCTTCCAGTCCTTTGGTGCTCATCCCGTTAAGTGCAATTGTTAACACCGAATCTTTCGCTACGTTTAATAAAAGTTGCGCATTTGCCAATCCAACAAAATTTTCATCAGGATGAAACTGAGTTGTAATTGCGATTGATTCTTTAGCATTTACACGCTGTGGGAATTCAGATAGAATTGTGAAATACTTTGCGTCGGCGCCGGCTATTTCTGGTTGGAGACTATTAATAAACTTACCCGAGTTTAAAAAAACCAGCGTATCAACTTTACTTTTTTCTCCTTTAGTAGCGGATAATGCGACTACTTGTTTTTGAGCTTTCAGCTTGATTTTTGGGCTACAGCTTGATAATATGCAAACTGCAATTAATAGTGATGCGATAGATTGTGTCATATCTGTTCTTATTTTGCGATGCTTTTTTGCTTAACGCTATTGATCGTTACAGGTCCTAAAAGCCCCGCCGAAATCAGCTTGCTTGATTTATTGTAAAAGTTATAAGTCGTAAAAGTTTGCCGTTTGCTATCCGGCATCGGCTGGTTTTTTATGTACCAGTCTGGCATTTTTTCTGCGTTTTGATTATAGCCGTCTGTTGCTTCAAAGCGCTCATCCCCAATTAGCCTGTTGGTCCATTGGTTGGTAATGCGCACTTCTAAGTTGTTTTCGCCAGCTACAAGCGCATCAGTAATATTAATACGAAATGGTGGCATCCAAAAAGTCCCCAAATCTTTACCGTTCAGTTTTACTTCTGCAATTACACTTACATTTCCTAAATCAAGAATAAAAGCATCTGTTGCGTCGTTTTTGGATTTATCAAACGCAAAGGATTTTCTATAAACGGCCGTTCCAGAATAATACTTGATATTTTCGTTTGCGTTGTCTTTCCAATCGGTTAGCGTGTTAAAAGTATGTGTGGCTTCGTAATCATTTTCCTTTAAAAACTCCACTTTCCACGGGCCATTCAGGTTTTGAGCTTCGGGAATATTCTTGATTTCGATAACACTTTCTAAACCATTTGAGAGCCGACCTTTATAAATTCCGTTGGTTGCAGTTTTCAGTTTTGTTTTGTTATTCGCATCTAAAACATAGGTTGCGTTTAAGTCTGTTTGATTTTCAATATCTACAGCTGAAACGCCTTTTGAAGGCGATTGAAAAACAACAAACACAGATTCTTCAGCTTCCAAATTCATCCAAACCTTAGTTTTTCCATCGGCTTCTTTAAATTGAGCCAGTTTAATTGTTTCGCCATTAATGGGATTCCACAACTCCGGAATTTTACCGCTGATGTTAAAAGTTCCCGCAATTTGTTTAGCCGTGTTATCCCTGTTATAAAAGAAATAGATGTCTTTTTCGTCCATTTTACGGTGTGTATAACTCATGTCGTTTCGGCCTTCAAAATCTAAATCGGTTGCAACATTATATTTCTTAAAAATGACATCCCATGGAAAATCTTCGTAAACATTGCTTTGCTTTTTAAGTGCTGAAACCAAGGTTTTAAAAGTTTGCTTTTCAGCATCACTCACTTTATAACCAGCAGGCTCAATAGATGTTAAGCCGACAACCGGAATGCCCGCCATCGCAATTTGATGGATTTTTTGAAGCGTTTTTAACGATAGCTTTTCACAGTTTTTCAATACCAAAACCTGATAATCAAGTCCTTCTGGCAAAACCAGTTTTTTACCTTCTATCTGCAACCTATTGATCAGCACATCTGTATTTACATTGTCAAAATTGGTCTCCATCGGGATATTGGGTTCAAAACTATCCCTATAAAAAAGCGCATTTGGAGAACCTTCGCCTACATAAATTAACATTTGAGAAACAGGAATGCCTTGTTGAAGCATGTAAGCGCCTCTTGCCATGTAATCAAACCACGCTTTACCTCCGTTGTACCACCAGGTATTGGTACGGTCGAAATGAAAGCCCCAAAAACCCATCGTCATACCCGGTTTTACGTTTGTATTGGATTGATGTGCAAAACGATGCAACATAAAATGGTTGATTCCATCTACCCAAGCAGAATCGCCTTTGACTTTTACCATTGCCGGATGTCCTTTCCAATTTGTAGTTGGAACAGATGTAAATGCTTCCGCAGAAACTACATTTTTTCCATAAATCCTACTTCCGGAAACCGCAGCACCAATCATTCTCACTTTACGCTGAGGCCAAAATTCGCCCATGTTAATGTCCGCCATTTTAGCAACATCCAACTCATTGATGAGTCCATCGCCGTAAGGTTCAAAATAAGTTTTTAAACCTTTTTCATGGGAAAGCTCGGTAAAATAACCGTAGTAATTTTCAGTTGTCAAATCGCTGGTAACGGCTCTAAAATCTTCCAATACGGCGTCAGAAGCTTCAGCGCTTTCCACAAAACGACCCGCAAAAAGTGGCAGAAACGTTTTTAAATTATATCCCTTTTTGCTCTGGAAAATAGAATCCAAATCATCCGTCCAGTTTTGCATTGCCATTTCATAACTATCAATTTCTATGTATTGTAAGGATTTAATATCCTTCATATTTTCAATTGCTTTGGTAATAAAGCCATCAAAATGAGCTTTAACAGCGGTTTTACTGAACTTATCGCACTCTAGCCCTCTACCTTCAAGCGATGCTGGCGAATTTTGCAATCCGTTACTGGTATAACCAAAACGCATAATGGTATAATTTCCGGCTGGTAATTTAGCCGTTAAGTTTCCATTTTCATCCATCTGATTGGTGATATCGATGATGTCATTTGGATTGATAACTTGTGCATTGGTGGGTTTGCCTATTGGCGATAACTCACTATCGTCGATACGGTTAATTCCGATGCGGGAAACCATATTGCCGATGGTATAAGTATTTAACAGCTTGACTTCTTTGATGACAGAAATTTTATTGAATTTTATCCTGAAATAACGAGCGGTAACGGGTTCAAAATGATCGAAAAAATCTAATCGCTCGTGTACCGTTTTGTGCTTGAA
>JBBSTQ010000158.1:0-7653 GCA_038235745.1 Sphingobacteriales bacterium | reverse complement strand
GGGAAATGATCTGATCCATTTTTTTTCAAACGCTTCATTGCGATAAACCCAAAGTGCGACGAACAGAAAATGTAATCCAGCGGAAAACGAACAAACCAGTGATGCGCAGAGAAGGTGCTGTAAAACCCTCTGCCTTTTCTAACATCCAAAAGACCGCTTGTTTTTGTGAATTTAGAAGTATTGTCACTCCAAGCCACGTCATTTAAATCGCCCATCACAATTACAGGAAGATTACTTGCGTCGGCCTTCTCCGCTACAATCGCAAGTTCCTTATCTTTATCGGTGGAAGTCAAACTTTCCCCTGGAACTGGTGGTTCTGGGTGCAAGCCCCAAAGTTGGAGTTTATCGCCCGCAGGCAAAATTACCTTACAACTTATCGATGGAATTTTACGCTTCACTAAAAAGTCGATACTGGCATCCTGTAACTCAAATTTACTGTACAAAAGCATCCCGTAAGTATCTTCTTGTGGTTGCTCAACACAGTAGGGATAGTGGTCTTTCAAAACTTGCATCTCATCCTGCCAATCTTTACTGGTTTCTAAAAGCAATACTAGGTCTGGTTGATACTTGTTGATTTGTGACAATAGTTTTGGATAATCTTTGTTGTCCTGTAACACATTGGCGTTCATTAATTTAAGTTCTTTTACTTCATCTCTCGACCTAACTTTTAATACTTCTTTTTTCCAAAGGGGTGTATATGGCGCAATTTTGAAAGCCAAATAAATCATACAAATTACGTTAAGCCCAAACGGAATCCATTTCAAGTCGCCAATCAGTTGCCAATCTGCTAACCATAAAACAACGATGATCACGCAAAGCAAAAAATTCTGAAATCGAGAATATTCCAAAGATCTAAATATCCAAAAATCGCTTTTTACCATCGGCAGTACTACAAATAGCACAGATAGATAAGATATAACCGAAAGTATTGTAGTAACTATCATAATTTATTCCTGTTCTTTAATCAAAAGGTTTGCAATATATCAAAAATAGGATTGTTCAGTCAAAAAAACATTAAGCCTATTCACTCTTTCATTATCAATCCTTCACTCAGTCCTTCATCAGCAAAAAAATCTATCATTCTCTCCTTCAATCCTTCCCTCATTAGAAACCCTTCACTTATTAAAAACTAATTCTATCATTCTCTCTTTCAGTCCTTCTTTCATTATCAATCCTTCACTCAGTCTTTCATCAGCAAAGAATTCTATCATTCTCTCCTTCAATCCTTCTTTCATTATCAATCTATCACTCAGTCTTTCATCAGCAAAAAACTCTATCATTCTCTCCTTCAATCACTCAATCATTATTCTTACTCACTCATTCAAAATTCAATCCTTCTGTCATCAGCAAAACATTCTTTCATTCAAAATTCAATCCTTCACTCATTATATATTTATTCAATCCTTCTGTCATTAATGAACATTCTCTCCTCAAAATAAAGCTTAGATTTGGCATTAGCGTTTGCGAATATTAAATTTGCGCCACAAGATTTTAACATGACAGAAGAATTAGAACACGTTCAGTGCTTAATTATAGGTTCGGGGCCTGCAGGTTACACCGCAGCAATTTATGCAGCAAGGGCCGATTTAAAACCCTTAATGATTACCGGTATGCAAATGGGGGGGCAGTTGACCACCACTACAGATGTTGAAAATTACCCAGGCTATCCAGGTGGCGTTATGGGCCCAGAAATGATGGAAGATTTTAGGAAACAAGCCGAGCGTTTTGGTACAGAAGTGCGGTTTGGTTATGTTTCTTCGGTGGATTTTAGCGGTTCAGTACACAAAGTTGTAGTTGATGAAAATACAACCATTTTAGCTGATACGGTAATTATTTCAACTGGTGCTACCGCAAAATGGTTGGGCTTGCCTTCAGAAGAGAAGTATAACGGTTTCGGAGTTTCGGCCTGTGCAGTTTGCGATGGTTTTTTCTTTAAAAATCAAGATGTGGTTATTGTTGGGGCAGGAGATACCGCGGCAGAAGAGGCAACTTACCTAGCCAAACTTTGTAAAAAAGTGACTATGTTAGTTCGTCGAGACGAATTTAGAGCTTCTAAAGCGATGGTGCACCGTGTGATGAAGACC
The DNA here is from genome assembly GCA_038235745.1 of Sphingobacteriales bacterium. GTDB lineage: Bacteria > Bacteroidota > Bacteroidia > Sphingobacteriales > Sphingobacteriaceae > Pseudopedobacter. The sequence continues at coordinate 5,569 of JBBSTQ010000158.1, read as the reverse complement.
AAAAACATAGAAATTTTATACGATACCGAAACCAAGGAAATTTTAGGGGATGGTAAATCCGTTACTGGTGTAAAAGTGGTAAATACTAAAACACAAGAAGAACACGATATTCCTGCTACCGGCTTTTTCGTGGCTATTGGCCATAAGCCAAACACCGATATTTTTAAAGATTGGTTAAAAATGGACGATGTTGGTTACTTGATAACTCATCCAGACAGCACCGCTACAGAGATTGAAGGGGTTTACGTTTGTGGCGATGCACAGGATAAAATTTATCGACAAGCAGTTACCGCAGCAGGTACAGGTTGCATGGCAGCTTTAGAAGCCGAACGTTATTTGGCTGCAAAAGAAGATCAAGAATAAAAATATTTAGATAATTTTATGAAGAAGGTTTGTGTTTACGCAAGCCTTTTTTTGTGGAGTTTTTCTGCCTCCGGTATATTTTTTTAGCTTTGTTATAACCACATATTTTTTCTATGAATTTTAAGTTGTTTTTCTCTTTTTTATTGCTTACTTCTTTTGTTTACGCTCAAGAAAAGCAAAATAATTCAGGTATCATCCCAGCACCCCAATCGTTGGTTTTAAAAACTGGCTTTTTTAAACTCACAGAAAAAACGGCGTTACAATTTGAAACTGACGCCGACCGACAAACTGCTGAACTTTTTAAAGCCATTGTTGAAGAAAAAGAAGGGTTTGATTTGGTTATCGCCAAAAACTTTATTCAAGCGCCGGAAAGTATGATTTCGTTTAACTCTGCAAATCCTTCAGGCTTTAAGCCAGAAGCTTACGTTTTGGAGGTCAACGCAAATAATATTCAATTGTCAGGTACGAGCAAAGGCGTTTTTTATGCTACGCAAAGTCTAATTCAGCTTTATTTGACCGGTTTAGAAAACCACCAAATCCAACAATGTAAAATAACTGATGAGCCTCGTTATGCTTACCGCGGGTTACATTTGGATGTTTGTCGCCACTTTTTTCCTTTAGATTTTATTAAAAAGTACATTGATTTAATGGCGATGTATAAGCTCAATAATTTTCATTGGCATTTAACGGATGACCAAGGCTGGCGAATAGAAATCAAGAAATATCCAAAATTAACGCAAGTTGGCGCTCACCGAGACCAAACCGTAGTTGGTAATTACCACGATAGAATGCCACAGTGGTTTGACGGAATTAAATACGGCGCATTTTACACTCAAGAGGAAATTAAAGAGATTGTAGCTTACGCAGAGAAAAAATATATTAACGTAGTTCCAGAAATTGAGATGCCCGGACATGCAATGGCGGCTTTGGCGGCTTACCCCGAGTTAGGTTGTGGTACAAATCCTGGACCTTACAACGTGGCAGAAAAATGGGGCGTTTTCCCCGATATTTTTTGCGCTGGTAAAGAACATACTTTTGATTTTTTGGAGGATGTACTAACAGAAGTGATCGCACTTTTTCCTTCGCAAAACATTCACATAGGTGGGGATGAAGCCCCGAAAACGGTTTGGAAAACTTGTCCGTATTGCCAAAAACGCATTAAAAAAGAGGGTTTAAAAAACGAGGAACAATTACAGTCTTACTTTATCCATCGGATTGAGAAATTCATGAATAAAAAAGGAAGATCTATTATCGGTTGGGACGAGATTTTAGAAGGTGGCTTAGCACCAAATGCAATTGTGATGAGCTGGCGAGGAGTCAACGGCGGAATTGCTGCCGCTAAACAAAACAATTATGTAATTATGTCGCCAAGTACCGAAGGATTGTATTTAGATCATACCCAAGGTTTGTCGTCTTTTGAACCTGTGACCATTGGAGGCGATGGTAGAATTCAGAAGATTTACGATTATAACCCAACACCTGCGGTTTTGCCAGCATCGCAAAAGAAATACATTTTGGGAGTGCAGGCAAACCTATGGACCGAATATGTGACCACAACCAATCACGCCGAATATATGCTATTGCCGAGAATGTTTGCTTTGGCTGAAACGGCTTGGACAAACCTTGGTCAAAAAGATTTCAAAACTTTTAATGAAAATACTATTCCCACACATTTATCATGGTTAGATAAAACAAATACGCTTTACCGTGTTCCTGAAGTTATCGGCGCAAAAGACACAACAATTAATGTAAATGGTAAATACATTTTTAGCTTTAAACCGTCTGTAAATGGTGCGAAAATCTATTACACGATTGATGGGTATCAACCCAACGAAACTACGAGTTTGTACACGCAACCGTTTGTTGTAAATGTAGCAAAAGGAGAGTGCCGCCCAGTAAAATCTATCGTAATCACGCCGTCGGGCAAACGCAGCGTGGTTACCACTACGATTTTACGAAACATGGATGCGTTAAAAGCTTCTACAACGAGCGAAAACCTAAAACAAGGCGGACTTAATTATTTCTACGTTCCCGGTAAGTTTAAATCGGTTACAGAAATTGATGCTGCAGCGGCTACACGAAAGGGCATTGCATCACAAATTGCATTTACTAAAGTCCCCAACAAAGCTAGGGAGTACGGTATAATTTTTATTGGCTATATCAACGTAAATGAAAACGCAACTTTTGAGTTTTCACTTTACAGCGATGATGGGAGCCGTTTGTATATTGATGATGAACTCATTATTGATAACGATGGAGATCATGCTCGTTACGAAAAATCTGCTGGAGTAGCTATGCAGGCGGGTTTGCATAAAATAAAAATTGTGTATTTTGACGATGGACCGGGTTCAACCCTGAAAGTTTCCGTTAAAGGTACTGATGGTAAAAAGATAGAAATACCATCTGTGATGTTATTCAATTAGTTATGAGGAGTTTAAAAGTAGTTTGTGTTTTGTTAGGTGTTTCATTAATGTTATTTTCATGTGATCCCTCAAATGAAAAAACGAGTTCTGATAAAAAGCAAATTGCAAAGACTACGCTTCCGGCACCGTTTAAAAAACACTTAAAGGTAGAACTTGGTCCTGACATCATTTTTGATGTGGTGGCTTGGGGACGAGGCTCTGATTCGTCGTCTTCGGTATTGGTACTTCGTTCTGATTCAGTAAAAAACGATTTTACAGTAGCTTCTTCCGATAATTTAGACGGACATTTAGAAGAGATTTTTAATACCGATATGGATAAGGATAGCAACCCTGAAATTATTATTTATTACACCAACAATGACAAATATAAAACTGCTGAAGTTCTATGTTACGAGTTCAACGGCAAAAACGTCAATAAAATTAATTTCCCAGATTTGACATCCAAAACTCAAAAGCAATACCGCGGAAACGATAAGTTTTACGTGAAAGCAGGAGAGTTGTACCGTGAATTTGATTTATTTTCCGATGCTGATAGTACAAGCAAAGCGACTGGTAAATTAGCTTTGAAATACTTTTTGAAAGGGAACCGGTTTGACTTGACGGAGCTTGGGGATTGATTTTCTTGGATACTAGCGCACTTTAGGCATTTGCACACTTATAATCTTCGCACTAAGACTTGCACCAGTTGAGTAACCGTTTCGTCATGTTGAACGATAGTGAAACATCTCACAAACAGGCGGTACACGCTATATGCAGCCTTTAGTTGTGAGATTTCGCCTTTCGTCGAAATGACGACGTGTAGAGAAAATTCTCTTATCTTAATGAGATTGGACTTACGTCAGTGGTGTTTCCCTATATAAGCTAATTAATAGGTGTCCTTTTCGTCATGTTGAAACGACAGTGAAACATTTCACAAACGGGTGTTTAATGCTACGAGACGCAGAAATGAAGATCTGCTATTTTTCCTGTGGTCGGTGTTTTCACCGCACCCCCAAATGTATGAAACCCATATTAACAGGTTTTGATAACACCAACCGAAAGTCAACCAGTGTTTTATGAGTTTAAAAACTCTTTTCTATTAGCTAATCCGTAGTCCCCTTTGCTCCTCTGCCATTTCCCGACAGACTACGGACAGGTGGGATTATCAAGGTTCAAACAGCCCAGCCCTTTTGCCCTTGCCCGCTAAGACTTAAACCAGTGGGGGGATTGGGCTTCAGAGTTATAAACTCTGTTCCATTTATGAATCCGTAGTCCCCTTTGCTCCTCTGCCATTTCCCGACAGACTACGGACAGGTGGGCATCCCTTTGGGAAAACATCTCACAAATAGGGTATTCAATATTATGAGACGCTGAAATAAGGATTTACTTTGCTATTCTCTTATTTTTTCAGTAGTAAAAATTAAATAACTCAGTAGTTAGAATTACTCTCCACCCAACAACAATTTCCACTTTCCATTCTCTGCAAATTCCTTAATCACATTATTTCTTTCCATCAGAAACCGCCTCATATAACTTGTAAAAATCAGTTTATTAAATAACCGCCCAAACATTCCCAAAGGAGAATGAAATTCAAATACATCTGTCATGATCACTTTATCTCCAATTTGTGCAAAGATATGCTCATGTCTTATTGATTTGAATGGCCCTTTCAATTGTTCGTCAACAAAGTAATACGGTCTTTTAAAAGCGGTTATTTTAGAAGTCAATTTCTGTTTAAACCCAAAATGTGTGGCCTGCCAAGTAACGAACTCATCTAGCTTTATCAATCCAGATGTTTTCCCGGCAATCGCCTGTTCTTTTGTTTTTGAAGTCGAAATTTTGTGTAAGTCGATACTTGTGGAGAGGTCAAAGCAAACTTCAATCGTCGAATTGATTTCAGTCAGAAGTTTTATGGTTGGCATCAGTTTTTTATTTCTAATTATCTGAATGTTTGTGTAGATACGCCGATAAACCTTGTTTTAATCTCCAATCCCAGTAATAATAAACTCCGTTCGCCTATTATTTGCTCGTCCTTCTTCGGTGTTGTTATCCGCCATCGGAGAAGCTTCGCCATAACCTTTAAAACTTAATCTTTTTGCTTCAATTTCATGGTCAATTAAGTACCTATAAACAGCTTTAGATCGGTTTTGTGATAAAACCAAGTTTGATTGGTCGTCGCCAATATCATCCGTATGCCCGCTAATTTGTATTTCGGTTTTTGGGTTCTCCTTTAAAAAATCAATCAACTTTTGCAACTCTGTTTTAGATTGCGGTTTTAAGTCGAATTTGTTACTATCGAAAAATATATTCTTCAGTACCACTTTTTTACCGACAGCGATTTTTTGAAGCGGAACTTCCAAGATAATAGGCTTTCCAATCTGGTTTTTTTCAATAGAAAAATTCTCCGAGTAGAACAGATAACCGTCTTTAGATACATTAATACTGTACTCTTTACCTTTTGTTAAAGTAGCTAAAAATGTTCCGTCAATTTTATCAGCGTAAGAAGTATGTATAGACTTTCCTACTTCCAAGTCGATAATATCTACTATGGCGCCCAAACGAGCTTTAGTTTCCTCGTCAAAAACAATTCCTTTTACATAATTAACCGCAATTGGGCGAATTTTTTCTGGCAACGGAAACGAGTAAATATCGAAACCACCAAATCCATTAAAATTGTTCGACGAAAAAAATGCTTTTGTACCGCTGGCATTAATGGTTAAGCCACTTTCTTCGCCATAAGTATTAATTGGGTAGCCCAAATTCTCTGGTAAGCCCCAATTGCCTGCGGTATCCAGTCTGGAAAT
>JBBSTQ010000157.1:0-7691 GCA_038235745.1 Sphingobacteriales bacterium | reverse complement strand
TTATTTCGCTTTTTTATTTTGATGATGGTATCGGTTTTGATATTGAGAAAGTTAAACTAGGGTCTGGAATTGTTAATATCAAAGAGCGTGTAGAAATTTGCAACGGAAAAATTTTGATTAACGCTTTGCCGGGAAATACAACTTTCGAAATTGAATTACTTGTTGAATTATGAATGAAATTAAATTAATAATAGCTGATGATCATGAGCTTTTTAGGATTGGGCTTGTCGAGCTACTTAAAAAGCATGAAGACATTAAAATTATTAAAAGTGTTGCAGATGGTTTTGAGTTGATGGATTTAATTAACAGCCAACCTGAAGCAGATATTGTTTTACTAGACCTTACCATGCCGAATATGGATGGTTTTCAGGTTTTGAAGGAATTAAAAAACTTAAACTCTCCTATAAAACCTATTGTAATTTCAATGCATAGCGTTGGTAATTATATTGCAAAATGCGCCAAGATGGGTGCATACGGTTACCTATTAAAAAACACGGATGAATCTGAACTGGTTTTTGCAATTAGAACTGTTCACAAAGGAAAGAGACATTTTAGCGCTGAAATTTCTGAAAAAATGATAAATTTTATGTCTACTCAAAGTATTAGTGAAAATATTTTATCAAATAAAGAAATCAAAGTTTTAGAATTAATTTCCAGGGGTTTAACAACAAAAGAAATTGCTTCGCAATTGTTTTTGAGTACGCGTACAATAGAAACCCATCGTACAAATATTCTTAAAAAATTTGAGGTAAAAAACACTGCCGAGCTTATTAAAAAAGCCACAGAAATTAATTTGATTTAGATTATCAAATTAACACTATCCGTATAAATACGGATACAAATAGGGTATATTCTTATAATACTAAATCTTTCTGATGACTGTATTTTTGTTATGAACAAAAAAATAATGGTCATGAAAAAAGTAACATTAATTATAGCATTATTCGTAGTTTCATTTGGTGCATTGGCGCAAGAAAAAAGCGAAGTGAAACAAAGTGATTTAAAAGGGCCAGAGTATAAAAATTTTAAGTCTTGGATGCACAAAGCTGTGCCAACAAAAGTATATTCAGCTACTAAGGTACAAACACTGCAAGGGCCAGCATATAAAAACTATCAACCGGGTAGAGACATTGCAAAAGCAGAACAGGCTTTAGTGACCACTGTTGGTAATGAACAGCAAAAGTTAAAAGGTCCGGCTTACAAAAACTATAATCCTAATATCAGAAGAACTAATTAGGTTTTGATTTTTCATTCTATTCTCTTTGTCATTAGCTCGAGATCTGCGTAATTTCAAAGGCTTCCTTAAGGCTCTGTAAATCTTACACTGGGTATAGTTGCAATATGGATAGACGGAGGCTGGCAATAAAAATTGGTCTAAAGTTTTAAGGATTAGTTTAAAATAGATTTGGTGGTAGGGCAGTAAAATTTATAAGCAAAAAAAATGGGGAAATCTCTTTAAGATTTCTCCATTTTTTTTGTATCGTACATAACCCTCCCGTCAGGTTGACACGCCCCTGTGTTGGTGGCAACCGCCAACCTTACCATATTTCTGAACCAACGACACTAAATTATCTTATAAAACACTACTCAAATACTCTTCAGCGGTCATAAATGGAATGGTGGAATTCTTAAAGTCTTTTCCATTTCGCGTGATAATGACTGAACAATTAGCTTGCAAAGCTGTGAAATATTGAACAGCATCTTCAAAATTCTTAAAACTCGAATTCAATCCTTTTTCAACAGTTTTCTTCGTCAACTTTACACACCTCACAGATTATTTTAAACTTTCGTAGTTTGTTTAAGACGGCTTCTGAGGTTTCAAATTTATTTAAAACGTAATCTGCCGTTGTGAATGAGAGAGGAGAAACCACCAAAATGATTTTCTTTTTGATCTGCCAAAGTCGCGACCTTAGCAATTGAATCAAAAAAAGGAATTCTTTCTGCTAACAAATCCAATATGACGTTGGTATCTAAAAACAGCCTTGTCACTTGTGTTTTTCTTCTAAATGATCAGCATATTCTTTTTTATAATCGTAATTAGCTGGAATTTTAATTCCCGAAGAGAGGCTTTTTACAAAGGGAGATATTTGAAGCTCACTATTAGGTTTGTCTGACGTTAAGGAATTGAGATAATTTTCTATCAATCGAGACAAGCTCAATTTTTTTTCGGATGCATATTGCTTAGCTTTTTCGATGACTTCCTGATTAAGCTTTAATGTGAGTTTAGTATCCATAGCTAAATATTTGTACGTACAAATTTATGATTTTTTGGACGTAATAAATATGATGTTGATTTTTGAATTTCATTTGGTTCGATAGAGCGGTAAGTCGTGTGAATTGTATTTTACTGAATGGCAATTTTACATTTACCCACAGGCTTTCCTGCCCTCATGCCGGGCAAATGGCAGTGACTTTTTTTTCAGCAAAAAAAGTATTCAATCTCGATAGCTATCGGGACTCTCGCCTGCGGAATTTGCTACAGAGGTAGTGCTTTTACTTTCTTCATCTGTACCGCCTGCCTGCGGTAGGCAGGTAAATTTCAAGGGCGAATTAAAAGGTTGGTGCTTGATAGTGCTGATAGACTTAAAAACGTAAGGTTACCTTATATTTTTATCTGTGTTCGTATTTACTTTCGATTTCGTCTTTAAAGAAGTCATCATATTTTCTGTTGCCTAAGTTGAAAACAACTAAATTTTTCTTCGCTCTTGTCAGCCCTGTGTAGATTAACTCAGCATTGGCAAATTCTTTTTGGGTTTCGTCTTTTTCAATAAACAAAAATAAAGTGTCAATTTCCCAACCCTTAAAACTATGGATAGTTGAGAGTTTGACTGTTCCAGTTTTCATATGAAAATGATTTTTTCTTAATCTTCTAAGGTCATCAATTTTGTCGTGATTGTCTTTATGTTCTAAATATTCCTCATGACTCTCAAATGCAATTGTTGTGTTTTCGTGTTTAATTGTTCGGATTGAAAAATCAATAGCTCTTAGTATTTTAACTTTTGAGCATAAAATACCTGCGTCAGAAGAATGAATTTGGTTACGTTCTAAGATAGCATAAACGTTTTCGAATAATATGTCAGCGGTATAAGAATGAAAATAATGATATTCAATAATTCGTTTTTCAAAGTCAAATTGAGACATAACCTTGAGTTCGCCTGCACCATATTTTAGGCCAAAAACTGTTTTTTGAAATTTAATTGCAATATTTCCAATGTTACTTGCGAAACGATGGGAAACATTTAATGATTTATTCCAATTACCTACAACAGTTCTTACGATTGGTTCGTTATTTTCGTCAAGCTCTCTATCATATATGTTTTGTTTTTCGTCTCCAAAAACTACGAATTCAGTTTCTGTATGAGTAAAATACTTTGTAATTATATCTATCCAAGTTTGCATATAGTCTTGAATTTCATCTATTAAAATGACGTCATATTTTTTTATGTTGTCTTTTGCTACTTCAAAGAAATTTGTGTCTTGAAAAGCACCTAAACTATGGATTTCTAAATTGTAATTATTTGCTTGAGTTTTGAAAAATTGATGATAATTTGTTAAATAAAAACTAGCCCAATCAAATTCCTCTCTTACGTCATTAATTCTGTCGTGGATATAATTTTTAAGAGACAGATTGTAAGTTAGTATCAGAATCTGATTGTCAGTTCTTTTATACGCATTAACTGCTCGTTTTGCTAAAACCAATGTTTTCCCACTTCCAGCAACTCCTTTTATTTTTCTTCGTGGTCGAATTTCACTTCTTATTAATTCCTGTTGTTCTTTCGTGTAAATTATTTTTATTCCTTCTTCTATTTGATGTATTGGTGGCTCCAAATAGCGTTTAAAACTATCATAAAGTGTTTCATCAAAATAATAGGACGTTTTGTTCATCCAAAATCTTGTTAATACTAAGATAAACTTTTCTTTAGTAAGTGAGTTATAACCTAAAATTCCAAAATAACTCAAAAATTTTCGATAGGAATTATATTCACCTTTTTTAAAATCATCAAGTAAAAAACTATTTAAATTTTGCTCATTGGCTTTATGAAAATAAACTGCGCAGTTTACAGTTGCCCAATGGTTTTTGCATTTTATACTTTTCTTAAAAAGTTCTTCCAAATGTAAATGAAACAAGTTTGATTTATAATTTTCAACTTGGTTAAATGGTGACTTAATCGGTGTGCTATCTTTTTTTAACCTCCATTTAGTTTTTTCATCAATGTAATAATGGTTTAAATTCCAGTCTTTAACCTCGATTATTAGAACTCCACTTCCTTTTCGCATTATTGCAAAGTCAGGATTGTCGCCGTTTAGATATGGTTGATAGTAGATTTCGTAGGTATCGTCTAAGTTACTCAATAGAAAATTTAGTAAAGCCCATTCTCCATCTGTAGGCTGAATCTTTTGTCGTTTTATAATTTCAATTGTAGGACTCAATATTGCCATAGTTTCTTGTTTTTCTATTGGGTTTTTATAATTTCAGAAACATCTGGCGGTTTTGATCAATCTCGATTTTAGGCGTTTTCTAGAATAATTAGCTCGTTAGTTATGTTCTGGTATGATGAGTTGTTAATGTCTGTATTTTCGTCCCAGTTTAATGAAATAAGATCATTTTCACACTTTTCGAAAATAACTTCAATTGTTTGTCCTTTGTGGAATACGTTTTCGATGGTTTTGGAAAATTTCTTTCTTAATCCTTTTGGTAAAGTAATGGGCTTTTTAATAATACTGTTAATATGAAGCAACCCCTCTGAAAAACCAAAACTTACAAAGAGACCAAAACCGTTAACAGATTTGATTCTTGCGGAAAATCTATCTCCTTTCAACAAGGATTTTTCAAATATTTCCTTGTTAGTTTGTTTAAGGGTTTTTATTTCTAAGTTTTCTTTCAAATCAAATGTTACTTTTTCTAAGGCTTCATCTGATTTTATACAGATCACATCTATCAAGTCTCCGATGCTTAGTTCAGTTCGGTTTTTTAGAGCTAATGAGTTGGGTATAAAAGCCGTAATCTGGTTTATTAATGTAATTCGGAAACCACTTTTGACTTGTGAAAGTACTGTCGCTTTAGTAGCTACACCTACTTTTAGTAACTCACATCCGGGAAGAAGATGTCTATTAATATTTACCGCTCTAATTTTATTCGTTTTCGTAAATGTTACTAATCGATATTCTATTAACTGATTTAGATTACTCTCATAAACATCTTCAACGTGTGTCTCGTATTTCGCTATTATGAGGGAGATAAAAATGTGGTTATTAATATCTTTTACGTAATAGATGTCGTCTATTTTTTTTAAATAGCCCTTTAGAATTGAACCAGTTTCGAAGTCTTTTCTTAAATCTTCGAGGCTTCCATTTTGGAGAAACAAAATATTACTGGCACCTTTTACTGCATCAATCCGATGGTTGTATTCAAAAGAGACTTTGTCCCCTTTGTAGATGTTTTTATACGTTTCAACACAATTAGCGTGATGAAAAAATATTTGGTTTATAGCTATTTCAGGACTATCAATGAATCCATAATTTTTTTTTCGATCGAAATGAGTGATAAATCCTACAGGCATATTGATTGGTTGGTTTGATAAAGATTAGGAACAGCGTTTTTTGCGTTTAAGTGATTACGAAACTACCACACTTTTTACAGTCACAATAAACTTAACGAAATGTGATGAAGAAAGCGAATGCAATTGGTTAACAACGATCAAGTTAAACCTATAGTCATAAGTGATCATTCTTCCGCCCTATCATCGACTATGATTTGTTCGTCGATAGCTCTATCTTGAAAACCTCCGGTTTTGTCAGTCAGTATTACTTTAAATCTTTTAAACAAATTAAAAAACTCCTCATGAGTAAAATCATTTTCAAAACTAATACTAATAATGTAAGGTTCGTTTTCTTCCGATTTTTCGTTGTCGATACAGATAATTGAAGCAGAAAAAAACCTGCTATAACCGTGATAAAATTCTGCACCAATGGCATTATATCTTTCTGTGTTGACACCCCTAGATCGTAAAAATTTTGAAAGGTTGGTATCATCACTGATGTCTCCAGCAGAAGTCCCAGTAAAATCTGTGTATTGTGTAGTTGCTTTCATATCATTTTTATTTAATTAATATCGAAAAACATAAATATTGTGAATTGCTAATTTTACAGTTAAATTCCATTTATATTACTCAACACTCACAAAGTACAATATAGAAACATTTATTTTTATTTTCGAAAAACTATTTTCACAAGTGATAAGATTTAAAAAAATTGTTTACAACTCTAGTCATCAAAAACTAAAAAATCTGAATTCGATTAATAAAAAAGAGCCGTCAATAGTTTAGCGAATATTTTATCTTAATGACAAGCATTAACGATTGAAGCGACATCCTTTTTGTCCGCCAGCTGGCGGACAAAAACATACAGCGTAAAGCGTGTTTAAACGCCCAAAAAAATCTTCTTAACGTATCAATACTTTAACTTCTAAATCTAAAAACCCAACTCCCCCACATCAACCAACTCAACCACCAACCCCATTTTCTTCTGGATAACCTCGAAATGATGTTGGTCAGCGGGCGTTACCAAAGCGATGGCTTCTCCGGGGTTTTCTGAACGACCAGTCCGGCCGATACGATGGATGTAATCTTTGGGCGAGCGTGGCAACTCATAATTGATAACATAGGGCAGAAATTTAATATCAATGCCTCGAGAAAGGATATCTGTGGCCACCAAAACTCGGAGCTTACCTTCTTTAAAATTATCTAGCGCTGTGGTTCTGGCAAACTGACTTTTGTTGCTGTGAATGCTTTTCGCCTGAATATTATTGTGGTTCAATTTTTTGGCAACAGCATCGGCTTGAAAAACGGAAGAGGTAAATATGAGCACCTGTTGCATGTTCTGCGACTCGATGAGGTGGCGTAACAAAGGGCCTTTTTTTTCGGGCGAAACCGCATAAGCCGTTTGGTTAATGAGTGCAACACTGTTTTCTTCGGAAGCGATATGAATGATCAAAGGATTGGTTAACATGACCCGCTTGATGCTTTCGATATTAGGATTGAGGGTGGCCGAAAATAGGAGGTTCTGTTTTTTTGTGGGCAACAGGGCTATAATTTCGTCCAGTTCTTTTTTAAAGCCGAGGTTCAGCATTTTGTCGGCTTCGTCTATCACAAAGGTTTTTACTTCGCCAAGGTGCACTGCATTGGAGGAGATTAAATCCAACAATCGGCCTGGTGTTGCAATCAATACGCTGACATTGCTCATGCTTTTCATCTGCACATTTACGGATGCGCCGCCATAAACTGCCATGGTTTTGCAGGTAAAAGGGAGTGCTTTGCTAAAGGTTTCAAATACCTCGTTAACCTGTAAAGCCAACTCTCGTGTCGGCACTAGTACCAACACCGCAATATGTCGGTCTTTTAGTTTTGCTTGTCCTTCTAAATTGGCAAGGATGGGCAACACAAAACTCGCTGTTTTCCCTGAACCTGTTTTGGCAATTCCTAATACGTCTTTGTAGTTGAGTATTGCTGGAATGGCTTGCTCTTGAATTGGGGTTGGGGTATGGAGGTTGTTTTGGTGTATTGCTTCTACTAAATATTGTGGTAAACCGAGGTTTTGGAATGACATGGTGTTTTGTTTTGAGGGGTAAATTTAAGGGTTTTTCTTTGAGTTGGTTTGTGTTATTGATTTTCTATCGGCATATTGGCTTTTAC
>JBBSTQ010000156.1:0-7697 GCA_038235745.1 Sphingobacteriales bacterium | reverse complement strand
TGGTGTTGATTTAATTTTTCACAGTATTAATTGTAAATTAATTTGTGGCTAGAAGTCTCGGTTTGCAAGGTGTAAATACCTTTAGCAAAACCGGACAAATCGATTTTATCTCCTTTACCTTCCAAAATTTTTGCTCCTGAAAGGTTAAAGACTTTCCAAGAACCGCTTTTGTTGATTGTAAATACGCCCGTGTTACTTGGGTTTGGATATACCAAAACTTTATTGGTATTATCTGGCACTAAGTTTAACTTATTTTCAACATGCTGACTAATTGGAGCAGTATTTATACCACCGAAAGGTTCAAAGAAATCTAACTTATCCAAATTAAAACCTTTTTGATCTACACTAATCCGTAAAGTATGGTAACCGGCTGTGAGTGGAATTCCGTATTTTGTCCTAACTTCATAGCCATTATAACCTCCCGTTGTTTGAGCCAAATCAAGGTTACTGAATAAAGTGATACCTTCATCAGGAAAACTTGCACCTATTTTGGCACCAGCAACACCCGATGAATATCTGATTGCTAAATTGTAATTTCCGGCATTCAAAACATTTACTCTGTATTCCATCCATTCGCCAGTATTTGTCCAGCCTACGCAGTAACCGCCACCTTGGCTTGCTGGAACAGTCCCTAAATCTACATCGTCCGTTCTGTAAGCATTTCCTGTGTTTCCTGAACTTGTATCATGGTAAGCAATCCCTTCGCCACCTTTATCATAATTTTCTGCCTCTATAATTCCAGGGATTGGTCTGGTTGTAGTATAAGGAGTTTGAGCTGGTATAGAAACTACTTCAATTTCATACTTTTTTAAAGAGAAAGAACCTAACGTGGCATTTAGTTTAATCTCTGAACCGTTACCAGAACCTGTACGGTCAGTTGTTGTTACATTTGCCCAAGAACCAAAAGCTTCCGTAGTTGGGTTAGTATAATTTGCCCAAGCTGCCGCTCCTGCTGTATTTAAAGTTCTAGAAGGATCGCCACGGCGATCAAAACCTGCCTTTATCCAGCCTGAAGATGGCTCGTTTAATAAAAAGTTTTCTAAATCATTTTGATTTTTACCGTAGGTTAAACTTCTATATTTTACTACACTACCCACTGGTAAATCAACAAGAAAATAAAGTTTCACAGTTTCGTCTGCCTGATAATTTAAACTGCTAGAGTTATAATTGTAAACAATTGCATCGATGCTGTTATTGTTACCTTTCGTTACAATTGCATCTAGTTTATTTGTACTTATAGCCGGTGAACCTGTATTGTTAGTTAAAAATCTAGTGTTGCCGTTCATTGACTTTAGCATTGCAATACCTACGGACTCGGTGCTAGTTGGTCTCGTTCCCCACCTGTAGAAAGATCGTAGGCCTTTATTAGCATTATCGTAAAACACATTGGTGTAAGCAAGGTTAATAATGTCGGCATGTGGTGTGGCCACCGTTAAGTATCCTTTCCCATCTGGCGCACCCATTGTGGTAACAATAGAATACTCCATTACGTCACAAGTGGCATTTGAATTCCATTTTGGGTTTTCAACAATTGGCTTATAATAAATGTTGTATTTTGTGGTAAAATCTCTGTCTGTAGAACTATTAATTAGCAAGTAGTCAGAAATTCCCCAAAAATCATAACGTACATCGGTACGACCGTAACAATAATTTATTAATCCATTTGCAAACGACTTTATTACTTGACCTTTATAGTTTAATTCTGAACCATTTCTATAAAGAAAAGCCGGCTCTCTGGTATGCAAACCTATTTTAACATTGGGCAAAACTGATAAAACAGCTTTAACAGTGTTTGCATAATGATCGATAAAATCCTGTTCGGTACCAAACCAATGGTCGGGTGTCTCAATTTCTGAACCAACTCTAAGTCTCCAAGACTGCACTTCAGCTTGACCATAGGTTGCAACTAATTCTGTTATCATCGCTTTGATGAAATTAGAATACGCTACCTTATCGAACGGAGGAAGCGAGTTACCATAGACGCTTATCTTTTCATTTTCTCTAAAATGGACATTATCTCTTGTGCCAGTTGGAATAAAAGTATAGCCACGTTGGAAACACCAAGGCACTTGATCTAATACAATTTGATGGATTCTTACGCCTTCGTTTCTGATGGCGTTGATCCTAGATTTTAAACTTGTCCAGTTGTAAACATATTTGTTGGTGCTGGTATTATAGGTAACTGGGTCAAAATCAAGATCAGGTACTTTAACGCCGTTCACTGTTTTTAAAATTCCGCCAACCATACGAACGGTGTTTACTCCTAATGTAGGGTTTACTCCGGATCCGTTCATCGGCGATATACGGTTTGCAACCGTCCAAGAATCATATATGGCACCTTTATTATTGCTATTGTTAGTAAAGTCTGTGGTTAGCGTAACCTGCGCATTTACATAGCAATAACTCAAGCACAGCAAAAAAATCAGTCGTTTTTTCATCACTTTTAGTTTTAAGTAATTATTAGTTGCTTCGTTTTTAGAATCCCATAAAAAAAATTCAATTTCAAATGGCAAATCGGTATCATCATTTAGCAACTTGCCATTTGAAAAAATGAATCGGAAAATTTAATTTTCTTTAATAAACTTCAAAGTTTTGTTGATTGTATTGCTTTTTACTTTCAACACATATACTCCAACTGGCAAACTGCTTACAGAAATAACCTTTGAGTTTACATAAGTACCTACCATTTTTCCGTTACTGTTATAAATATTCACGGTACAGTTGTGCCCGTCTATCCCGCCAATCGTGATTTCTGTAGTTGCTGGGTTAGGCGATACTGAAACAGCATCACTTGTTAAATCAGCTTTATTAAGTTCTATAGCACTTGAACTTGGCTTAGCCATTAACGGTTGTCCGCTTGCGTTAGAAAACAACCACTGTTGATTACCGTTTGAAGTATTGGTTGCCCAAAGTTTCAGTTGCCTGCCATCTACTCCACCAGTACCTCCGTCAATTGATAACCCAACCGCATTACGTTTTTCTAAAACATACTTGTTGGACCCAACGCTGATTTTTTTCCATTGCTGATTTTGATTGGTGCTATTGTAGGTGTATAGTTTGACCAACTGCCCGGCAATCCCATTATTCCCGCCATCAAGGGCAAAGTTTGTGTTCTTCTTCTTATAAGAATAGTATCCTCCTCCTTGGTCAATTTCATCCCATTGTTGATTAATATTTGAGGCGCTATTTGTCCCCAGTTCAACGGGCTGATTATTTGCTCCGCCAGCTCCCCCGTCAATTGCAAATCCTGTGGAATTAGATTTTTGCATGTGCGCAATAATGCCAGTTTGATTAGGGTTATTGGAAATAAAAGTGTCAATTTTGTTTTTAAGTTTGGTAGGTGTACAATTTTGATCATTTCCGGTTAGTATGTACCACATAATGCCCGCATCCGATGGGTCAAAATAAGTACGAATTTGAGGATAATTAACATCTTGTTCAGCAATAACACCATAGTCCCAAAGGAGTTGAACTCGATCATCACCATAATTATTCATCCAATTGTACTCAAAAAGTTTCTTTTTTAAATTAAGATTTTGGTCAGTAATACGTACTACCATAGTTGTTGGAGTTCCTGGCAAGGCTTCTATGTCAGACAAGTCGTATACGTTTCCAATATCATTATGTGGATGATGGGTGACAATTTTTACATATTGTCTTTTAATTTGCTGTGCGCCTTGCATTGCAAGATATATGATATCAGGTTCGCCAGCTTCACTTATCCATAAAATATCTGATGCTGATGAACTGTTGATTTCAGCTTTTAGATTATCGATGCTGGCTTGACGTTGCGAATGTCCGTTGAAAAAAACGGATTGATCGAACCCGCCCCATAGCGAGGCAGCATCCTCTAAACCATTTTTTAGTTTCAATTCGCGACCAGCATAACTAGTCCTCGTATCGCAAGCATAGGTAAAATGTACCAACTTGCTTTGTTGGTTAAACATGCGAATCACGGCGATAGTAAGCGGTGTGCCTGCGATGTCATCCGCATCTAAAAAATTTCCATCAGCGACTACGGCTATCCGCCCTTGAACTGCCCAAGCAGCAACTGAGCTCATCAATAATGCAATACAAATTGCGATTTTAAATAAATTTTTCATTTTTTTTAGTTTTTTTAGTTTTTTTTTAATAGTAGTTTATTTGTTAGATTTTAAATTATCAACCTCATGTTCAAGTTGTTTGTAAAAAAAGTAGGGTAGAACTGAAGTGCAAATTCCATTTAACCTCAGTAATTGTAGCGGTTCTCGCATTACCCCTGGAAGTTGAAAGCACTGAACAGTTTCTGCTCCATAGAGGTGGGTTTGATCATTGGTTACATCATATCGGCTAGAAAACACAACAGATGGAAACCTAAGTGTCATAGTTTGCCATCGTTAAATTTGCGCTAGGTCAACAGTACTGGTAAAGCCAGCCATCAACTCCCGATAATAAATAGCCAAATGCTTACTCCTTTTGCGCTTTTACTTTATTAGTGCCGTAGAAGAGAGAAGATGTAGGTAGGTTTGTACATTCGATTGCGTAAAACCGACTGTAAAAAGCACCGATTCTAACACACAAGTTTTCAATTTTGCTTCTTGATCAAAGCAGCTAACAGCTTTTGGTAGTTTTTTTTCATTTCGTAGAACTTAGTTTATTATTTGTTCATTTATTAGCTTGAATCACAAGTTCTCCCCAACTCAGAATTCAAAAATATTTTATAACTGCACAACACTTTTTTGAGCGTAAAATTTTCAATCCATAACAAACAACATTGAAATGTTTGATTGAAAAACAAAAAGTGAGAATAAATTATATAGGTGAGATGCGCTAATAAATTTATAAATGGTTAATCAAATGTAGTAGTTAAAAATCATTAACTGTCCTGAGCTATGCTGTCCGTTGTGATCGTTAAACATTGATTACCGCAAAATAAATTTGCGATTCATAAAAAAAGACCTAACTAAAAGTCCAATAATGGACTTTTACGTAAAATCTTTTAGTATTAAGTTTTTAGAAATCTTATGTAACAAGAAAATCTTACCTGTAAAGTAGTTTGTTAGTTCCAAGATCGGTTGTTAAAATATACATACCCTTGGGTTTTTTAGATAGATTTATACGGTTTCCTTTACCCACCGATATGGTTTGTCCGTTTAAATCAAAGACCGTCCAAGTTAAAGATTGGCTTAACGAAAATAAACCATCTTCGCTTGGGTTAGGGAATACAGATAAATCGCTTTCGGCTTGGCGAGATGGCTTCAACGCCGTCGGTATCGATTGTGAAAATTGCCAGTAGTTTAGGTTGAACAAATCGCCACTTCCACCTTTAAATTTAAGGTACAAATCATGTACGCCGTTTGCACCAGTGATGGTACAGTTTTTACTTAACCAATTGTTTAAGCTGTTGGTAGAATCAAAAGAACATGTACCAATTTTTTTTCCATTTAAACTATCGATATGTAAATCGATGGTGTTTCCGTCTAAAACGGAAGATACTCGAGCCGTAAAATAACCGATGCCCGTTTTAAAATCCACGCCTGCTACTTTTATCCAATCGTTATTATTGATGCTGGTTAACATCCTTCCTTTGCCAACATCGGAACATGAATCTGTTTCGATGCCCAGTAACAGGTAAGATTGTTGCGCCATCTTTTCCGCCTCGTTGCGAATTAACGGATTTAAGTTTTCTACTTGTGCAACGCCGGTTACAGTAGTGATTACTTCTTTGATAGAAAAATCTGCGTTGTATTTTAATTCGTCAACACAAATACTTCGTTGCTTAGAAATGTCTGTTAAGTTGCGATCGATGGAAACCTTCCGATTATGATATGACATGTACCATTTGCCTTTAAATTCAAATATACAGGCTTGCGAATTGTTCCGGCTTCCGTTGTTTATTGGCGTACGCGTTACAATCCCGTTATTGCCCCAACCAATCATTGGGTCATCGCTTACCAAATAATCGATGGTGCTTCTGCCGGCATTTCGAAAATAGGAAAAGTAATATTTTTTCACGCCATTTATCGTTCTTTTATGCAGGTAGCTCCCCTCGAAAAAACCGGGTGCGTCAACGGTAACCGCAGCTCCCGAAGTACTCATCATGTCTGCATTTAACTTGATGATTCGGGCGTTCTCTATCCCATTTGTTCCAGCTGTAGCGCCTCCAAAAGAGCAATAGGCTTGCCCATCATCATCTATTAAAACCGAGGGATCAAAACACCAAGGCACATTTGCGTTGGGTAAACTTTTGGTAATTAAGGCACTGCCTTTCACATCTACAAACGGCCCGGTTGGATGGTCGGCAACGGCTACGCCTATGCTCCTGTTTCCATCTCCAAAATAAAGATAGACTTTACCATCGCGAGCTACGGCGCAAGGTGCCCAAGTATTTTTAGCCCAAGTAGTTTGGTTTGCATTAAATATCTCACCATGATCCGTCCAGTTTTTCATATCTGTGGTGGAAACACAGGTGATATCATTCATCAGATAACTAGATTGGCCGTCTATATCGTGAGAGGCATAAATATATAGCGTGTCTTTATAAACGAGCGCCGAAGGATCTGCCGTGTATCGCTGCGTGATGATTGGGTTTTGTGCTTGAGCAAAAGATGCAATAACAACTAATGTAACAGCATAAAAAAAAGACCGATAGGTAAGTTTCATTAGTATAATTAAAATGGTCTTTTTAAAATGTTGATTTAGAGATCAAAACCTACAGGTATTTGCTCAATAATTGTTGCTGATGTTGTGTAAGTATATTATTTTGAAAACTCAAGCCTTTCAATAGATGAAAGTTCAGGTTTGCCACCTCTGTTACCGCTGCCTGCTGCAATATAAACGGCATTTTTGTAAACGATAGCTTGCGTTCCATGCCTGCCTGTATTTAAAGGATTCAACTTACTCCAAGTTTTTGTTTTGACATCATAAGCTTCTACAACATCCAATGCAACAGCAGACGTTCCGGATTCACCGCCGATTACCAAAAGCTGATTACCAACGAATGCGGTTGATGTTCCAGCCCTTACCGTGGGTAAATTCGTTGCTAAAGTGCTCCATTTTTTTTTTTTGATGTCGTAAACATCAACTTCTGGAATGGTTAAAGTAAAAGTCTGGTTGGTAGCTGCCGAAGTATTTCTGCCACCAGCGCAGTAAATTTTACCGTCTTTCATTGCCGCAGAAGAATGATCTCTCGCCCTTGGAGCGTTTGCCAAAACTTTCCATTTACCGGTTTTAAAATTGTAGCTATCCACCCAATTTACGTGGTTGCCATTATGACCTTCTACAATTCCAGCAACTATGATTGCTTCATCTTTATTTACGATGATACCTGCAGAACCTCTTCTTCGGCTTTCAGGTATCTCATCTCCTGTTTCCCACTTATCTTTGGTGGTATCGTAAATCAAAATATTTTTCAATGGCGTTTCGGCGGGATATCTGCCCGTCATTGCGCAAATCACATAAATTTTATTTTGATAGGCGACTGCCTGAAAATGATGCATTTCCAAAGGAGGTTTTGCGCCATCTGTCCAAGTCTTTGTTGCTGGATCAAAAATATTTACGAGTTTAATCTTTCGCCCTCCCAACAAGTAAAATTTATCATTTACCTTCACAAAACACGATTCGTGACGTTCGGCAGGTTCTCCAGCGCATTTTAAGGTTTCCCAAGTTGCACTAGAAAGTGTGCTTTGTTCCTGAGCAATTGTTGCGCCTGAAAAAGC
>JBBSTQ010000155.1:0-7711 GCA_038235745.1 Sphingobacteriales bacterium | reverse complement strand
TTTGGCGATTTGTTCGGCTTTGTTTCCGTCGTCGTTATGGCGAGCCATTATTTGATAATTACAGAACCTAAATAGTTTGAAATGTACTTTTCAACTTCTTTCAAGTCCAAGTATTCCTTCATCAGAATCATCACATTATCCTCATCTTTTTCAGCTTTAATAGCTTCTTGTTTAGTTGCGATAATACTTCCTATTTTCTTTTTCTTTAGATGGAAAATAGCACCCATCACCGTTCCTTGTAATCTTTCGGTTTCATCTGGTACGGTAATGTTGTGCATGTTGTACCAATTCTCGCTCAAAAGGTAAGGCGTAGAAATCAGGGAAACCGCTAAACTGGAAATCTCCCTGTCGGGATGCTGAATGAAATCCTTCTCCTTTGGCAAACGCCCTTGTTCTAACTCTTCTTTATAGTACTTAACCACTTTTGCGTACAAAAAGTTGCTAAAAACCACATCGTCCAAGTGCAAAACAATGTAGGGACCAATATAGGTATCGGTTGTTTCGTCCCAGTTTGCCATTCTGTCGCCGTACATCAAAAGCACCCGCAACATATCTCTTTCCTGATACTCATCGCTTAGTACAGGAGTCTCGTACATCATCGCCTCCACTTCTGGTGGCGGACCCTCGTCATACCGAGGCTTCGGCGTGTCCTTTTTTGCGTTGGTTAAACGCATTTTATTCAGCTCAGAAATTAAAATGCGCTCTTCCATTTGTAGCAAAGTGCTACACTCCCGTAAAAACACAGAAGCCTTTATGGCGTCAGGGATTTTCGCTATACTTTCTACAACATCTCTGATTACGCCCGCTTTTTTGATAGGGTCATTTTCGGCGTCCTTTAATAAAATCTCGGTTTTGTAAAAAATGAAGTCTTTTTTATTTTTATCGATATGGGCTTTAAAAGCAGCAGCTCCCAGTTTTTGGATGTACGAATCCGGATCATGTCCGTCGGGGAAAAGCACCACTTTAACGTCCAAACCTTCCTCCAAAATCATGTCCAAACCCCGCAACGAAGCTTTTATCCCGGCGGCATCGCCATCGTACAAAATGGTAACGCTTTTGGTAAATCTTGAAATCAGCCTAATTTGTTCGGTAGTGAGGGAAGTTCCAGAAGAAGAAACAACGTTCTCCACTCCAGCCTGATGCACAGAAAGTACGTCGGCATAACCTTCTACCAAGTAACAATTGTCTAAATCTCGGATGGCTTTTTTGGCCTGAAACAAGCCGTAAAGAACATTTGACTTATGGTAAATTTCACTCTCTGGCGAGTTTACATATTTAGGGACGGCTTTGTCTGATTTTAAGGTTCGCCCGCCAAAACCAATTACTCGACCCGTAAAACTGTGAATAGGGAACATCACTCGCCCACGGAAACGGTCATAAATCCGACCTTGATCGTTCTTTATGACCAAACCCACTTCTTCTAAAAACTCTTGTTGATATCCATTTTTTAGGGATGCGTCCAACAAAGCACTCCAGTCATCAGGCGAATAACCCAACTCAAATTTTTTGATGATGTCATCTTTGAAACCACGCTCCTTAAAATAGCTTAAGCCGATTGTTTTGCCATCATCGCTATTCCACATTCTTTCTGCAAAGAATGAAGCCGCATAGCCAGAAACAATGTAGAGACTTTCTCTTCGGTCTTGTGCCTGCTTAAATTCAGGACTTACCTCGGTTTCTTCAACCTCAATATTGTACTTATTGGCGACGAATTTTAAAGCTTCTGGATACGAGTATTTCTCATGCTCCATAATAAAATGGACAGAATCGCCGCCTTTACCACAGCCGAAACATTTAAAAATCCCCTTGGCAGGAGAAACATGAAAAGATGGCGACTTTTCATTATGGAACGGACACAGTCCGGTTAAGCTGGAACCACGTTTCTTTAGGTGCACAAAATCGCCCACCACCTCCTCTATTAAAGCAGTTTCTAAAATTTTATCGATGGTTTCTTTTTTGATCATGGGCTAACAAAATTGCAGAAAATAAGGGGGTTTAGCAAGTTGGATAAAGGGTTGCTTTGAGATGCATTTTTGCTTTGAGCTTTCTGCATTTAGCTTTCAGCCTTTAAATAAACAAAGAAAGGCGCCCTTTCAGACACCTTCTTCCCTATTCTCAAATTTGAGAATTATTTTTTTAAACCTATTTCTCTCAGTCGCTCGTCCAAATAGTCGCCTGCGGTAATATCCGTAAACACTTTTGGATGCTCGGCATTAACACAAGAATCTAAACAACTTAAGTCCATGTCAGATTTTGGATGCAAGAAGAAAGGAACAGAATATCTTGAATTTTTCATCAATTCCTTTGGCGGATTAACTACTCTGTGTGTTGTTGATCGTAGTTTGTTGTTAGTCAATCGTTGTAGCATATCGCCAACATTTACTACAATATCTTCGCCTTGCGCTTTTATGGCAAACCATTCGCCTTCACGAGTTAAAACCTCTAAACCATCAGCGCTAGCGCCTATTAATAACGTAATTAGGTTGATATCTTCATGTGCGCCTGCTCTAACCGCATCCGCCGGCAAAGCATCTGGATTTTCAATCGGAAAATAGTGGATACCTCTTAAAATGGAATTTCCGTTATGTACTTTTTCTTCAAAATAATTTTCTGGCAAGCCTAAATAAACTGAAATCGCATTTAAAATATGCTTTCCGGCCTGCTCTAAACTTTGGTAAGTTTTTTTGGTAACAGCGTTAAACTCTGGAAACTCACTTACTTCAATATTGTCTGGATAATCTGCTTTTACGGCATCGCCATCCTCAACGTATTGTCCAATTTGCCAAAATTCTTTTAAATCTGGAGTTTTTGCATCTTTCGCTTTCTCGCGACCTTTAGAAGTGTAACCTCTTTGCCCAGCCAACTCAACTTTTTCATATTTCAGTTTACTTTCCTCTGGTAAAGAAAACACATTTTGTACTTGCTGATAAAGCTGATCAATTAACTCCCTGCTTAAGCCATGGTTAGTAATCGTTACAAAACCCGTGTCATTAAAAGCACTTCCGATATCATCAGAAAACTTTTTCTTCTGCGCAGGCGTACCTTCTAAATAGTCGTTTAAATCTAAACGCGGAATGTTAACGTGGTTGGCCATATCGTGAGTTATTATTCAATAAATGTAAGGTAAATTTGTGGATAAAGTCAAATTAAAAACTAGGGATGCTTAGTAATAACTTGTTTTATAAAGACTTAGTTTATCAACATTTTTAAACAGTGGTTGCTAATATTAAGCCACTCAATTAATTGAGGGCTAACTTTTACCTACAAACAACAAGGACGAGAAAACCTCGTCCTTTAAAAATTATAAAAACGACTGTTGGGAACAACCTAATCCAAAACCTCTTTCAACTTTTCCATTAGACCGGGTCCCCTTAAATTTTTAGCGATGATCTTTCCGTTCGGATCAATCAAAAAGTTTTTCGGAATCGAGTTAATTCCGTAGGTTCTGGCAATGTTTTGGGTTCTGTCTAAAAGATTCGTCCAAACCAAACCATCTTTTTTAATCGCATCTATCCATTTATCTTCTTTGCTGTCAATAGAAACGCCCAAAACGGTAAAGTTTTTATTTTTGAAAGCTTCGTAAGCTTCCACCACGTTAGGGTTTTCTTGGCGACAAGGACCACACCATGATGCCCAGAAATCTAACAGCACATATTGCCCTCTAAAACTGGACAGTTTAATTTTAATATTTTCTGGTGTGCTTTCTTCAAAGTCGGTTGCTAAAACTCCCAAGCCTGTTACCTTGCCAATTGCTAGTTTTTCGGCAACGGCTTTTGCCATAGGCATTTCCTTCAATTCTGGAGAAAGGGAGTTATAAGCTTTTTCCACCTGCGGAACGTTCATATCCTCCGTTGCTAAATCTGTATTTAAACTGTACAAACTGATAAAGCTCTTCGGATTTTCAGCGATAAAGGAAGCAATAATTGTTTTCCTACTCTCTAATAAAGCCAAATACCTATCCTGAAACCCTTTTACAACTTCTTCTTTGCTTTTTTCTTTATCGCTCAAAACCCCAAACTCTCTGTTTAAAGTCATCAAACCTTCTTCTACTTTTGCTGTACTTTTATTGAGCATTAGATACTCATCGGCCACAGCCAAACCTTTTACACTTGCTGTTTTAATAGAATCTTTTGCTGTCAAAGTCGCTTGACCTGGCTCTATAAAGAAACGGTAAATATCTTTTGGAGTGCCTTTGCTGTTTAAATCAGTGCCGGTATGGTCTAACAATAAAATTGCAACAGAAGGCGAATTTAAATCGATGTTAAACTCAAACTTACCTTTAACGGTTTTAGCCGAATCCAGTTTTTCGCTTCTGCCATCAATGTGGATTAGATAAACCTTTTTTTCGTTTTTAAGGTCTTTTATATCGCCCTTAAGGCTAAATTTTTCTTGTGCATTGCTTAAAAATGGAAGAAGCAATAGTGCTAAAAGTAGTTTTTTCATTAATTCTTAATTTAGTTTTTGATAGGTTCGCCACCATAAATCGGGCATTTCGCCAGATACCGCCAATTGGTAATGTTCATAAAGGCAAGGCACCATGTGGTAACGTTCATTTTTAGATCCCATTGCAGGGTAGGGCACTTGCATCCACCATCTATCTGTTTTTTTACTTTTTACAAATACTAATTCGTGGGCATCTACCTGTAAACTGGTTTTATAAATTACATAATCGCTTTTTGGTTTCAATGGAAAATCTTTTTTACGGTTGTAATAACCATCAAAAAAGCACCAGATCATTTGTGCAACCAACATGGCTGTTTGTCCGTTTTGGTCATAAGCCGGATTCATTTCGTAGAAACCGATGGAACTCAATTTGTCACTATAACCAGCGTATCGTGTTAATTGACAGGCATCTTCTCCGTAAAGCCCGTTTGGCCCAGCATTGCCGTTTGCCATAGCATCAGATGCTCTAATTGCGGAGATATCAAAACTGATCATGTCTGCATTTCTGATGACTGGCTCTGCTAAATGTACTGCGCCGCTAATTTCGCCCAAACGTTGTGCATCAAAAAAAAGCTTGTCCATTACCCGCAAACTATCCTGATTTACAAAATAAGTTTGATAACCCAAATTGCTGAAGTTAAACAGATAATTAGGTTGGTGCAGGAAAATTTTATTGAGGTAAGATCTTGAATCGGTAACAACGGTATCCTCGGCAGATTCATCTAAATCAAAATGAGAATCAATTACTACCAAATCCACTTTCTGCTCCAACTCCTCATAAGCCATATATTGGGCATAAGTTAAATCCTGACTGCCACCTAAAATTACAGGACAAATCCCCAATTTAATCAATTCGGCAACCACCATTTTAACGGCTATGTAAGTATCAGAGAGCTTTTCGCCAGGAATGATATTCCCTAAATCAACAATTTTCGCGTGGAAAACGCCTTCATTTAAAGTGTAGAGCTTTTCGCGGATGTAATCTGGCGCCAAAGCACAACCTTGGTTATTTACAGAGCCTCTATCGTCCGTTACACCAATAAGGGCAATGTTGAACTCGCCACTATCTAAATCCGGAAAACTTTCTTCGTGAAGAGAAACTTTTAAACCCAACTGGCTGTTATAATAACCGTCTTTAGGTGCAATTTTTGAAATGTTTACAGGAGAAAAGAAATCTGCTAATGACATATTTTAATTGAATGTGTTCAAATATCTATTTTTTAAATTAAGTGAGGTAATTTTTTGTGTGAGTTTTGGAGTTGATATCTTTTTATAGCTGAGTTTTTTTCTTGGAAAATCAGATGTTTTATTGATTTACAATCGGCATATTGGCCTTTATGCATAGGCTCGCCTGCCCTCATGCCGGGCAAATGGCAGTTACTTTTTTGCAAAAAAAAGTAACCAAACCCGAGTGAAACGAACACATGAGAGCCTTTAAAAAGCAATTGATAATTGAATAAATTGTCGCCTGCTCCCCTTGCTACGAAAGGAAGTGCTTTTACTTTCTTCATCTGTACCGCAAAGGCTAAGGGCGAATAACGGTAAACTCAGGTCAGTGCTTTGGCTGGAGTTACTGAATTAGAGCCTTGATAAAGCTGATTTTTTAGCATAAATGTTTTTAACTTTGTTTCAAATGATTTTAGTTACAGGAGCAACAGGTTTTTTAGGTGCGGAATTGGTTTTTCAGTTGTTAAAGGCCGAAGAAAAAGTTCGTTGCATTAAACGTGAGAGTTCCGTAATTCCAAAAAAACTGCTTCCCTTGTCGTATAAAATTGACTGGGTTGTAGCCGATATTTTAGATTTTTCTGATTTGGAAGATGCCTTTGAGTGCGTAACCCAGGTTTACCACTGTGCAGCCTTGGTTTCTTTTGAGGAGGGTTTAAAAGCTAAAATGTTACAGGTAAATGCAGAGGGAACTGCTAATATTACAACGCTTTGCATTCAGTTTGAAATCGAAAAACTGGTGTATGTGAGTTCCATTGCCGCATTGGGCAGTGCTAAAGCTGATGAACTGATCAATGAGAAAAACTTTTGGGAAGGCTTTGAAATCAAAGACGCGTACGCAGTTTCAAAATATCGAGCAGAAATGGAAGTTTGGCGTGGAATTAACGAAGGTTTAAATGCGGTAATTGTAAATCCATCGGTTATTATAGGCGCTGATGCTGGAACAGAAGGTAGCGGAGCAATTTTTGAAAGTATCAAAAACGGATTGAGTTACTACACCCGAGGTGCGACTGGTTTTGTGGATGTTGAAGACGTGGCGAGCTGCATGGTTTTGTTGATGAAAAATCCGGTAAAGCAGGAAAGATTCATCCTAAGTGGCGAAAATTCATCGTACCAAAGCATATTTGAACAAACTGCCAAGGAGTTTGGAATAACCCAGCCACAAAAGGAAGCTAAGCCTTGGATGCTGAATTTAGCCTGGCGACTAACCGCTATAAAAAACTATGTTTTGGGCAAAAAAGGTGGCATTAATAAAACTGTTGCAAAGACAGCCAACAAGGTAAGCTATTACGATAATCAAAAGATAAAAGCACTTTTAAACTACGAGTTTATCCCACTAAAAGAAAGCATTACCAAAATCGTAATTGGTTTAAAATCTGCCTAAAAAGTCAAATAATTTAGCTTTTTAGAAATGATTTTTGCACTTTCGCAATCTAAAACTATTGCTTTGAAACCAACTTTTATTATCGATTTTGACAGTACTTTTACCCAAGTAGAAGCGCTAGACGAATTAGCCCGCATATCTTTAAAAAACCACCCCGACAGAGATAAAATTTACGAGGAGATAGAAAATTTGACCAACCTATCCATGGAAGGTAAACTATCTTTTACGGAAAGTTTGGCGGCAAGGGTTAAATTATTGAATGCGAATAAAGGCCATTTAGATTTGCTGGTAAAGCATTTAAAAAGCAAAGTTTCATCCTCTTTTCAGCGAAACAAAGCTTTCTTTAAAAAACATGCCGATCAGGTTTTGATTGTTTCAGGCGGATTTAAAGAATTTATCACGCCCGTTGTAAAACAGTATCATATTAAAAAGTCCAACATCTACGCCAACACTTTTGTATTTGATGTGGATGAAAATATCATTGGTTACGATACAGAAAATCCACTTTCGCAAGAAAACGGAAAAGTGAAGCTGTTGACACAAATGCCCATAGAAGGCGATATTTACGGTATTGGCGATGGTCATTCAGATTTTCAGTTAAAAGAATCTGGGATGATCAAAAAGTTTTTCGCTTATACTGAAAACATCGAACGGAAAACC
>JBBSTQ010000154.1:0-7769 GCA_038235745.1 Sphingobacteriales bacterium | reverse complement strand
TAACGGCTAGGGCAATTGACCTTCAGGAGGTTACCGTAAATCCGGTTGTGATTACTGAGCTATTAAAAGTAGCCATAAAGACGTCGTCTGATAAAATGCAACAACCTGTAATGCTTAGTGGGTATTACCGTGAGGTTGTAAAAACGGATACTTCAATATCAAAATACGCAGACGGATTGTTAGACTATTATATTGAACGAGACAAAAAAAACCGGATTGATGTTGCTGCAGTTGTTAAGCAAAGCAGAGTTAAAGAACTAAAGCTAGAAGATGAGGATAAATTTGACGGTTTAGAAAGCAAGATACCAATAACCCGTTTGGCGGAATTTATTAGTCCTTCAACATCCTTTATATTGGACAGCAACCAGTTTAGCAACTACGAATACAAACTTAGAGAAACTGAAGGCGAAAGAAGCATCCTTATTGTTTCGTTTCAACCAAAACCCAATAGCAGTATGCCTTTGTATAAAGGCACAATTTTGATTGATAAAACAACTGATTTAATTTTAGGAATAAACTATGCGTTCTATCCTACCACTAATGTTAAAACGATTAAAAGTTTATCAATGCTGGGGATAAAGCTAAACCTAACTGATAGACGTACGATTGTAAAATACTCGATGGAAAAAGATAAGTACTTTCCTGTCTATATATTTGTTAGTGGCAAAATTTCTATTGAATCAAAAAAATTGAACCAAACCAATGAACTTAAAAGTGAGTTTATAACGAGTGATTACAGCGATCATTCGCAAACGAAACCTCGAGAATTGTTTAACAAAAAATATCTTTATCAAAACGGGAATAAGTTTAGCTCTGACTTTTGGAAATCGCTCAAAATAAATCCAAATACTTTGCAGGAGGAAAATTTCTTAAAAGATTAATTTCACGATAATTCTAGAGGCAAAAGATTACAGCTTAAATTTCTAGCTGTAAATAATTTTTGTCCCAAAAAATTTGAAATTATTATTTTATTTACGAAATTGTATTTGAATTTAAACGGCTTCAAAAATCATGGACAAAGCAACCATTATCATCATCGCCTTTTTAGTTTTGTATAATCTTATCGTTTTTAGCCATTTTTTCTACAAAAAGTTTTACCTCAAACAAAAAGTTTCTTTAGCTAAAGATCTACAATTCTGGTTCTAACTACCTATCATGTTTCCCCCTACTTTTCACACAACTTCGTTTGGTTTTCAAGCGAAATATCTGCCGGCGGTCATAAACCCAAACTGTTACCGATAAACAGCCACTTTCCGCATAAACTAAGTTGGCACTCCTGTTTTTAGGCATTCAGTTTGCTTTATTCGTTTTCGAAATACAAACACTTAGTTTAAAACGACAGACCAATGAAAAGAATATCAGACCAAATGGAAGAATTGTTGAACAAGCAAATGACTCGCGAAGCATATCAGGCACAAGTTTACCTATCTTATGGTGCTTGGGCAGAATCCCACAGCTTTGCAGGCATTGCCACTTTTCTATACGGACACATGCAAGAGGAACGTGAGCACATGTTCAAAATATTGAAATACATTATAGACCGTGGTGGCGAAATAAAGGTTGAAGCCATAAAAGCAGCACCAGTACATCCGCAAGATTTAGGCGAATGCTTACACAATATCTTGAATCACGAAGTACAAAATTCTAAGGAAATTGACAAAATAGTCAAGCTAGCGCATGAAGAAAGCGATTGGGCGACTTTCAATTTTGGGCAATGGTTTGTAAAAGAGCAAATTGAAGAAGAAACTTTGATTAACGATGTTATTGACAAATATAATTTAGCTTCAAACAAAATCAGCGGAAACCACAATCTTTATGATTTAGATAAGGACATGGCAACTGCGTCACAACATGCAACTACTCCCAGAGAAGAAGTAATATAACTTAACAGTCTGGAAATACCGATTAAATCTTTGCAAATTCTAGTCAATTTACCACTAGAACCGTTCTTTCCGCAACGTATTTATCCTGAAATTTCAGATCTATTTCGAAATCAGGAAAACGCATATTAGGCAATATTTACTGGAAATAAACTGATTATGGATTTTCAATTCGTAATCAGTTTCCAGGTTTTAAAAAAAATTTCCAAATACGCTGTTAAAAGGTCGTTAGCTCATCTTAATAAGTTTCCTGAGTTTTCAAAAACAGTCCACCATTTAAAAGCAAAAGCACCTCTACTGTATAATTTTCACATCAAAAAATTAACATCGAGAGTTTTATCAAAAAACATGAAATCAACTTTTAACGGAATTATATTGGTATGTCTGCTGTGGATTTTTTCATCTTGTGGTGGCAATGGTGCTAAAAATGCACAGAACGCTCAACAACCTACGGCAATTTCAGTTTGGCATGTGTGTTTGAGCCACAACCTGTATAAGGTTTAACCTTTTGAATTGCATTCTAGCTTGGATGTGGTAAGCGCAAAAAACAGTCGGTTACAGTCTATTGTTGATTTATATGAGGCCTTGGGCGGTGGTTGAAAATAGTTTTTTGTTTATTTAAACAACTATTAAGGCTTAAATCATAATTGAGTAGGTTTATTAATCGTTTGCCAATTGACCGTCAGTAAGCAAAAACCGTTTATGTGTATTTAATAGTAAGCAGTAAATCCATAGAAATGCCATAGTATCTATTTGTGGCGATTTGGCAAATTTAGTTTATATCGAAATCCGTAAACGCAACCATTAACGTGTTCGTTTTTTTTTAAGAAACGATGTACCTATCTACTTTTTAACAACCAACATTGAGCTTGCTAATAAATATATTTTTTATAGATACAGATTTAGCTTTTTTTATTCTTTTATTCTACACTCTCTGAATGCACTATTGATTTACCTGTTGTTACAGATAAAAAAAGTTAACTAAGATTAAATATTGGGTGCGATCGAAACGCTAAAACCTTGCAACATAAAATCGTATTGAAAGAATTGCCCATTTTTAAGAAAGTTTTAAGCTTTTTAAAACAAAATTAGCCTGTAAACTGCCATTTACATTAAACGCTATTTTCAATAAAGTGGCTATAAAATTTCGTACTTTTCATTAAAACACGTGAAACTTTAAATTATTTGAGTTTTTTGAAAGACTTTTGAGAAATAAAATAAAAACGTTATCGCATAAAAACTAATTTAAATTATGTTTTGTTTAAGTATCAGTATAAAATCTTAAACAAAATAAATTATGAACTCTGTATTATTAGACGTTATGGTTATCCCAGTGGACGACCCTATTGCATTCACATTTTTTACTGGCTACATGGCTATGTTTGCAGCATCTATTTTCTTTTTCTTTGAAAGAGGCAGTGTAGATGGAAAGTGGAAACTATCTATGCTGGTCTCTGCATTAATTACTGGTATTGCGGCAGTACATTATTATTACATGCGTGATTATTATCTAGCTACAGGCGAAACCCCTACAGCGCTCCGCTACATTGACTGGACATTAACAGTTCCATTGATGTGTGTGGAGTTTTATTTACTAACAAAGCCATTTGGCGCAAAAGGCGCAACACTATTCAAATTAATTCTTGGCTCGTTTGCCATGTTGATTTTCGGTTTTATAGGCGAAACATCAGGTATTGGCAACAACATTTTATGGGGAGTACTTTCAACGGTAGGTTATTTATACATTGTGTATGAAGTATTTGCTGGTGATGTAGCCAGACTAACCACACAATCCAACAGTCCAGTGCTTAAAAATGCGATGTTTTTACTTAAAATCTTCATCACATTAGGATGGTCAATTTATCCAATTGGGTATATGGTGTTGCCTGGAAATCTATTATCAGGAGTATTTGATGTAAAATCTATTGATCTTTTCTACAACATTGCAGATGCGATCAATAAAATCGGATTCGGATTAGTTATTTATTCTGTTGCACTAGCCGAAACAGCAAAAGCAAGAAAAGCGGTTGCATAGCTTTTGTCAATTGCAAAGTTGAACACAGACAAGCTAAAGTTGAGATTTGACTTTTAAAGTCAGGGTTCACAGTTAAAGTCAAGGTATAGTGATTAACGTACCTTGACTTTTTGGTTTAAGTTCCAAATAATTCTTAAAAAATCCATGCAAAACGCTAATGACTTACTATTTTACAACTACACAATAGTTGGCGCAGGTGCTTCTGGTTTATGGCTTGCAAGCGCCATGATGGATGAAGGAATACTTGACAATAAAACCCTTTGTATTATTGAGAATGACACCAATAAATCAAACGACAGAACATGGTGCTATTGGACAAAAAGTCCGATTAAGGAACCGTCAATGGTTAGTAAAGAATGGCGTCTGATTAAAGATTTATACCATGATAAAAATAATCAGATGTTCCCTTATCGTTACTACCACGTAAAGAGTAATGATTTTTACAATTACCTTAAAACAAAGCTAAAGAACAATCCTAATATTTTTTGGAAAACCGGAACTATAAATGCCGTAAATAAAATTTCACAATTCAAAATAGGCGTACAAACAACAGATTTAACTTGGGAAACTGAATACGCTTTTTTATCCGCCTTGCCCGTATCTAATAATAGTTTTGAGAAAGAAAAGTTAAACCATTATTTGGGTAAACAAACCGAACAAATAAGCGAACTGTTTCTATGGCAATCGTTTGTAGGTTATCGCATAAAAACAACTGCCCCAGCTTTCAATCCGGCAGAAATGATCATGATGGATTTTAACGCAGACCAAGCCAACGCAACACAATTTTTTTATGAGTTGCCGTTCTCCGAAACCGAAGCATTGGTAGAGTTTACCCGATTTGGAACGGAGATGTTAAATTATGATTACGCTATTTCTCAGATTGAAAACCGTCTAAAATCACAAAATTTAAATTACGAAATTTTAGAAATTGAGAAGGGTGCAATTCCTATGACGCCCCAATTTGACAACTTTAAAAGTGAAATAGATGCTAACCAAAACATTATTTATTTAGGTACGCTAGGTGGCGCAATAAAACCGACAACAGGCTACGGTTTCAAGAAAATGTATAATTATGCAAATCAATTAGCAAAAGCACTGAAAAACGGAGAAAAGACTTTGCCAACAATGAAACGAAAATGGCGGTTTAGGCTTTATGACATTGTCTTGCTCCAAATACTTGCTGACAAACCTGAGCTAGGTAAAAACATTTTTGAATCTTTGTTTACCAACCAACCCATTACTAGAATACTTAAGTTTTTAGACGAGGAAACAAGCGTTTCTGAAGAAATTATGATTTTTTCTAAATTGCCACTCCTACCATTCACCAAATCATTGTTTAAATATTTATTGTTCAAATGAAATACATAAACTCCAAACTGTTTTTAGGACAAGCTTTTATAAAGTTTGGGCTAATTCTTTGGGCTTTATTTTTCGACATCAATTTAACCACGCAAGCAATCATAAGTGGTGTATTCTTATGTATCGTAGGCATTCCGCATGGTTCAAACGATTATTTGTACAGAGAAAACCAAACAAATTTGGGTCTGGCTAAATTTTTAGCTTCCTATTTGGGCATCATCGCATTGTATGCTTTGCTTTGGTATTTGATTCCAGTACTTGCTTTAATATTGTTCTTCGTTATTTCTTTCCATCACTTTGGACAGTCGAACCACGAAAACGAAAGAATTTGGCACTTGCCCTCTATCTTATGGGGCATAATTCTGATCATTTTACCAGTGATTATTCACTTTGAAGAAGCCATATTAATCTTTAAAAGTATGTTAGCCCTTGATGAAGTTTACGCTTTAGATCAAAACTATCCTGTAGAATTTAACATATGGAAAATCATAAGCATTTCTATTTTAGCCATCGCTTACCTTTTCAGTATTTACTTATCAGAAAAAAAAGAATTTTTAAAATACAGTATTCAATTTGCTTTAATTGCCATCTGGTACCTATTAACTCCTTTACTGTTTGGCTTTATCATGGTGTTTTGTTTATGGCATTCTTTTCAGTCTTTAAGGCATCAAAAACACTTTTTCCAAACCATAGTTAAAAGTAATTCAAAGCAATTTTACTTAGCCATGTTGCCTTTTAGTAGTATTGCGTTAACGGCCTTCACGTTTTATTTGTATTACTTTGATTTTCATATCGGCGGCGCATTCATATTATTGTCTTTAATTACACTACCGCATGTTTTGGTTAGCCATCAGCAGTATAAGCATGAAACTTAGCGTTTTCGATACTCGTCCTCATTCATTGTATGGAGCTTCCTTTCATCTTAGTACAAAAAAGTAATTTCAATCTACCGTATATCGATCTATGTGACCTCGAGATTACCTCGCGGATTTTAAAAACACAACCTAATCAAATTAAGGTTTTTTTGAAACCCACCCCTTTACATCATTTTGCTCTAAATAAAGAAAATCGATTTTATAACCCAGCACAGCATAACTTTTACTCGGGCTAAATCGTCCGATAGGTGTCGCTTCTTTATCAGGACTTTCGAATAGATATACTGCGTCTGGATCTGCCGACATTTTGATTTTTTGTCTATTAATATCCAAACTTTCCTTTTGGATGATTTTCGTAGAATAATCTTGATAAGTAATATTATTTGTTGAAACTGCCAATAGCGTGACCGGCAAAACGCCACCTTTGTCTTTAATCATTATTTCCTTACCCAAGTACTTATTTTCTGGTTTAACCTTTCCTGGGATTGTGTCTGTTTTAAAAATATAGTCTAACGGGTTAATAGCGCCGCCGGACGTGTAAATACCGAAGTGCAAGTGCGGAGACGTACTTATTGCATTTCCTGTATTTCCCATCAGACCTAATACTTCTCCTTTTTTAACTTTTTGTCCCTCGGTAACCAACTGGCTATCTAAATGCGCATAATAAATAGATGGCCCCATTAATCCTAATCGTTGCCAAACCACCTTACCACCAAGGTTAGTGATTTTTACCCTATTTATTGTACCGTCGGCTACTGCCAAAATAGGCTTACCTCTTTTATTAAAAATATCTACTCCTTCATGTTTTCTTGCTCCGCCTTCTCTATCTACACCCCAAAAACTCTTAATATCCTTGTTGTTACCGTTCTTAACCGGAAACCCCAATTTAGGCTGCTCCACAATTTCGACAATTACATGTTCATTTATTAATAATTGTGGCTGTAAGCGTAACAACAAGACTTGGTCTTTGTCGCTTTCATAAATTAAAGTAGTGTCTGTTAAGTACTCACTGGTAATGCTTTTCCTATTTTCTATCCCTTCAAAAAAATCTAAAAAAATTCCGTTTTTACCTGAGGTAGAGATGCTAATCTTGATTTTCTTGCTCTTCTGATAGGCAATTTGATAAGCAATTGCTGCTGGGGCATCTTGTCTGAAAAAAATCTCCTCCTTGAAGGGGAATTTCAACTCACTATTGGGATTGCTCAAAACACTTTCTCCAATGTTCATCCATTTTTGCCCCATGCTGGTCACATTTAATCCCGTACTTTTTAAAGACTGAACGTAGGATTGATAGGGAGAAACCTTAAATATCGTTTTACAAGAGTTAAGAAATAAGAGCGATAAAACGGAGATATAGCAGATAGTTTTAGTCATTTCTGTTTGATTGTTTGTTGTATGATTGCATTGTTATTTTTAAATTAATGATGGATTTTGACGTTTCCATAATCGTCTTTTCATTGGCGACAGGCTTTATCTGATACTTTAAGCTAGTTTAAAACTTCATGCAAAAAACATCATTTTGAGCATTTTTTTACTGTTTCAATGTTTTGCTTTCACAATATTCTCGGTTAAATCAAAATATACACAAATTGTGCCTAGTGAAACCTGAACTTGCAAGTT
>JBBSTQ010000153.1:0-7795 GCA_038235745.1 Sphingobacteriales bacterium | reverse complement strand
CATTCCAGAGATTACCAATCGCATATTTTGTTAAACGGCGAGGAAGTTTCTGAGGAAATTAGACAAATGCCGGTTTCTGAAAATGTAAGTGAAATTGCAGCCATTAAAGCAGTGCGCAAGGCGATGGTACGGAAGCAACAGAAAATGGGCAAATCTAAAAATATGGTTATGGACGGCAGAGATATTGGCACTACGGTTTTTCCGGATGCGCAAATCAAACTTTTTATGACCGCAGACCCAAAAATTAGAGCGGAACGTAGATTTAACGAGCTGAAAGCAAAAGGAGAAGAGGTTTCATTGGAAGAAATTTTCGACAACTTGGCGCACCGTGATTTCTTAGACACTACCCGTGAGGAAAGCCCGTTAACCCGAGCAAACGATGCGATTATTTTAGACAATACCAACCTTACAGAGCAGGAACAGCTAGATTTCGCAATTGAAAAAATTAGACCTTTTATAGTTTAAGCTACAAGTCCAAAATAATATACCCAAGCGATGATAAAAAGTTGTTCAGGAATTTTATAGACTAGATACGACAACCCTTTCCCTGTATAGTTGCCACGTTTAACACTGATTTTATTTACACATGCATTTATCTGTGTAAATAAAGCTGTCAATAAATATATCAAAACCACAACACTTATAGTTCTTGCTAGTTCTGTTAAAATAAATGCGGCTGCAAATGCAAATTGTAAATCGCCGATTGCGAACACGAGTCTTATCCTAAACGTTTGAGGCAAAAATTCGGGATAGGTTAAATAAATACCTTCTCGGTAAGTTAGGTGCAAAACTCCTGCAAACACAAACATAGCAGATAAAGCCCAACGCCCAGCCATAGCTGTATAAACATGGTCAAATGCTAAAAAAGATACTCCGCAAAGCAACAAGAAAACAGATACGAGTAAAACTAATTTCATGTGAATGCCCCTATTTATTTTGATGTTTAGTAAAAAAAACTTGTTAACTTCAAATTAATTGAATTAGATAAAACTAATTTAAGTATAAGTTTTCAGATTGAGCTGACAACAAATAATATTTTGTAAAAACATTAGGGCTCAGATAATTTTTTATCTTTGCCATCCAACAATAATATTCAGTTTGCAATTGCTCTCACAATGAAAAATTTGAATCAATACGTACAGAGCTACGAAAATACCGCAGACGGTAACGATTTTTATTGGGAACATTTTAAAGAGGAAGTCGAAAAGCATCAACTTTTAAAAGCTCACCGAGACTACGTGGAAAAATACCAAGCTGGCTTTGGTGATCGCTCTTTTCATTACATGTGGTTCATTCTATTACAGGATTTAAAACTGAAGCATAACGAGATTTCTTGCTTAGAAATAGGAATTTTCAAGGGTCAAGTCATTTCGTTGTGGGCACTTATTTCAAAAAGTATTGGTTTAAAAAACAACATTACAGGAATTTCGCCCTTAGAAGGGAACTATCCCGACAGTAAATTTTTTAGAAATTACTATGTCAGAAAAATACTTTCGTACATCGTTCCTTCAATAAGAAGAGACTTTGTAGCTGGCAATATTCATATTCAGGAAGATTTTTTAGATCATATCCAAAAAATGTTTGCCAACTCTGATTTAGATTTGAACGATGTTAACTTGATTAAAGGTTACTCTAATGATGAAGCTGTTGTAGCAAAGGTTGCAGATAAAAGTTTTGACATTGTTTATATTGACGGTGACCACAGTTACAAAGTTTGCAAGACAGACTTGAAAAACTACAGCAAATTGGTAAAAGTTGGTGGTTATTTAGTGATGGATGACGCTTCTAACTTTAATCCAGGAACTAAGTTTTTTAAAGGGATTTTAGATGTTTCGAAAGCTTGTGAAGAAATTAACACAACCGTTTTTAAAAACGTCTTGAATATCGGGCACAATCGCGTTTACAGAAAACTCTGCTAGAATTTAAATGTCATTTTATAATGTTGAATATTAGCTTCTTCAAAAATTTCGCCTTCAGCAACAAAACCCATTTTTTGATATAACCGCACCGCCGTTAGTTGTGCGTGTAGATAAACGTAAATTGCATCTGCTGGCAAGTCGTTAAGCACCGTTTTAATCATTTCTTGCGCTATCCCTTTTCCACGGTATTTTTTCAAAACCGCAAACCGTTCTAATTTATATCCGTTTTCTGTTTTGCGCCAACGGCAGGCGCCGGCATCTTTACCATTATATTGAGCCAAAAAATGGATGGAAACCTCTTCATTCTCCCATTCTAGCTCAGGCGGGCAATTTTGCTCTTCAACAAAAACGATTTTACGTATGGCAAAAACCTTTTCGAGATCTTTTGGGTTGTTGACTTTTATAACTGCAATTTGTGACATTTTTTTTCTGTGTATAAGCGATTATCCTTGAAATAAAATTAGATAAATTCTTTTGCTATTAAAATTCAAAATCTACGAAAGTAACCATAGCTAAAATTAAATCACAAACATCAACTAGTTTGGAGTTAAAACAAAGTTCAAAGTTGATTGTTATAAACTTATAACACAAAAAATAATGAAGGCTACTTGGAATAACAAAATTTTGGCAGAAAGCAGTAACACCATCGTAATTGAAAACAATCACTATTTCCCACTCTCATCCATCAATCAAGAATTTTTTAGACCATCCGACAAGCACACCAGTTGCCCATGGAAAGGCGAAGCTTCATATTACTCAATAGAGGTTGGAAGCAAGCAAAATATCGATGCGGCTTGGTATTATCCAAACCCAAAAGAAGCTGCCAAAGAAATTAAAAACTACGTTGCTTTTTGGAAAGGCGTAGAAGTAAAGTAGACATCCTGTTTTTTAACAGTCCAACACTTTTTTAGTAAAATAATTTCTATTGCATGCAGCTTAAACGGGTTCAACCGTTTCATGAATTTTGACAGTTTCTAGATTTTGAAATGTTGACAAATGTTTTGAAATATCAGCACCGCTTGGCGATTGAAAAACCTCAAGCTGAAAGTGCAATGCTGCCGCAAACAAATGATCAAAAATATCACACTGTACCTTTTCATACTCCAACCACTTTACAGAGCTGGTAAAACAATAAATTTGTATTGGCAAGCCAAATTGATTGGATTCTAACTGGCGCACAAACAAAGTCATGTTTTGGTTAATATCTGGATGTTTGGTTAAGTAGGCTTCAGCGTAATTTCTGAAAACACCAATATTAGTCATCCTTCTGCCGTTAATTAGCGTACCAGTATCTAAACCATGTTTAACGTTGTAATTTTCAATCTCCACCTGTCTTTTTGTGACGAAACTGGTAATCAATTGAAATTTTTTGAAAGTTTCCTGCATTTGTTCATCCACAAACTTTATGGAAGAGACGTTGATATGAATGCTTCGCATAATCCTACGTCCACCACTTTCTTGCATTCCACGCCAGTTTTTAAAGCTATCTGTAATAAAGTAGTAAGTGGGTACTGTGGTTATTGTTTTATCCCAATTTATTATTTTTACCGTGTTTAAATTGATTGCCAAAACGTCGCCATCAGCGTTATATTGAGGCATTTCAACCCAATCGCCGACCCTAATCATGTCATTGGCAGAAATCTGTACGCTAGCCACCAACCCCAAAATAGTATCTTTAAATACCAATAAAAGCACCGCCGTCATCGCACCAAATGCGCCCAAAAAATAAATAGGTGACTTGCCTAATAATATTGAAAGCGCTAAAATAAAAACTGTAACGTAAAGAATTAACCTGCCAAGCTGAAAATAACTGGCAACTGGTTTCTCCATAAACAGCTCAGATTCTGAAAGGTAATTCTCAGACCCCCTTAAAACAGAACCAATAATCCGAACAATCACATACAGAAAATAAACTTCAACCAATTTCTCTAAAAACGGCAGTAACTTAGGGAAATCCTGAAAAATAACCGGAACAGTCGCTGTTAAAATAATGACAGAAACTAAAGAAGCAACTGCAGGAAAAAACTTGTGCTTGATCAATAAATCATCCCAACGGGTACGTGTTTTACGGATAAATTTACCCACTATTCTTAAAAGAATCTGACGGGTAATTTCACTTTAAAAAATAGACTATGGTAAGCGTAAGCGTCAATAAAATAAGCATGGTTACGTAAGGCACCATCGCTTTTAAAACGTCATAACTGGATAGTAGTTCCTCTATCCAAATTTTCAAATCATCCATAAATCACATTCGCTAAACTGAAGGCAAACTTAACAATTAATAAGCTCGGGAAAGTAAAGACGCGGTAAAGAAAGAGATCTAACTAAAGTCCTTTCATCAGCTCGTAATAAAAGCCTATTCCTTTTTTAAATTCGGTAATTTTAATACGTTCGTTTACACCGTGGAGGCCTTCTGGATCTGTAAAAGGAATAAACCTAAAAACCTGCGAAGTGATTTTTGCGAAGTGTCTACCATCTGTAGCGCCAAGCATTAGGTAGGGCGAAACCACAATGTCTTTTTTGTAGGCACTAATTGTTTTTTGGAGGTATCTAAAACTCTCGCTGTTCAATTCTGCAACCTGTTTCGGCTCACTTCCAACACCTTGCGGAATAATTTTAATACTGTCATTAGCTATTACCTTTTTGACATGTGCAATCACATCTTTTTGGGTAATACCGGGCAACGTACGGAAATTGACTGTTGCTTCAGCCTGACCGGGGATTAAATTTTCTTTTATTCCTGCGTTAAATACCGTGGTTGCGGTGGTGGTTCTAATGGTAGCGTTGCCTGCTGGCGATTTAGCATAAGTTCCCTTTATCATTGGTGCAAACAACCATTGGTTCGCCATAGCCATTTTACTTACAAAAGGCATCTCTGGGCCTACGTAGCTTAAGAAATTTTGTACGGTAGTTCCTAATTCAGCTTTAAAAGGATTTTCTTTAAGGGCGACTATCGCTTTTGCGAGTTCATCAATTGCCGTCTGTTTTTCGGGCATTGACGAGTGCCCTCCCGCGATGTTTAGTTTTAGCTTCAAAGTTTGATAGCCTTTTTCGGCTATACCAACTACGGCGGCGGTTTTATTTAGCCCAGGCACTTTGTACTCGGTAACTATCCCACCTTCATCTAAAACAAAGGCTGGTTCAATTTTGCGTTCTTTGAACAAGCTAGCCATCGCTTTTGCTCCGTGTGAGCCCAGCAACATTTCTTCGTCATGCCCGAACACAAAATAAATGTCAGCATTTGGCACAAAACCTTGTTTAAGCAAAGCTTCGGCACTTTCTAGCAAAGCAATTAAACTGCCTTTGTCATCTATAGTTCCTCTGCCGTAAATAAACCCGTCTTTAATTTCGCCAGAGAATGGCGCTGCCATCCAATCATTTTTTGTAGCTTCCTCAATAGGAACTACGTCTTGGTGTGCCATTAAAATCACAGGTTTTTCTGTTGCCGATTTTCCTTTCCAATGTAAAATCAACCCAAAGGTGTTCACTTTCTCTACCCCCATTTTGCTGAACACCAAGGGGTAACTATTCATTAAAAATTCCTGAAAACCAAAGAAAGCACTACTGTCCATTTTTGATGGCTCATCATAAGAGATGGTTTTGAACGTGATGGCCTTCTGAAAACGGTGAACGCATGAATCGTTTAAAACTAAGGGCAAGTATGCCGTTACCTCAAGCTGTTTGCTTTTAAATAACAGCGTTTTTACCAACACCACGCAAATTAGAAGCAGTAAAATAATACCTAGTGTTTTAAACAGTTTTTTCATTGTTGCTCAATTTACAAAATGAAATATAAAACTGCTGTAGATGAACGAAAAACTTTTTGGCAATAAATTTGTTCAATAATAGAAAACCACAACGCTATGGATAATCAAAAAGAGGAAATCAAGAAGTCACCCGAAGGGATTGAACATGATTATAATGAACACCAACAAAATCCTGCACCTTCTGAGGAAGCAGTTAATGAAAAAGACGAAAATGGTGGCGGCCAGGCATTGAAGTGGATTATTCCGATTTGTGTAGTCGTTCTATTTATCGTTTATTTTTTTATGAGAAAGTAGGTTTCGAATATGCTAACAAAGCTCCACAAGATTTAAATAAATAAAAACCTCAAGAAGTTTTAACACTTATTGAGGTTTTTAATTTGGGGTTATTGATAATTGGTTACTTAACCGTTGCTTTAAAAGCCAATTTCTTCCAATCTGGCCCAATCTGTTTGGTGCTCCAAAAAAGATCTCTTTCTTTTCCTTTAATCTGATAAATACCATCAGTTTTTATCACGTCTATTTTAATGGCTTCAAAACCATTTTCGGCCCCTGTGCCTTGCACCCAGTTGTTTTCGATTTTAGCGTCTTTTATTTCTTCTTTGTATACAATTAATTTTGCCGAGCTGATGACAAAGTTATCTTCCAAAACCAAGTTAGTTGGAGGCATAATACGAGAAGTGTTTTTGCCTGACCCAATAACAATCGCCTCTTTACAATCAACAATAGTATTGTTTTTTACAGAGGCATTTTTTACTTGAAAATATTCTTTTAATTCGGGTTTTTGTAAACCGTTCATTACCGAGATAGCCGCTCTTAAATCTTTACCGTTTAAACCTTGTAGGTGGTTATGGTGTACTTTTTGGTTTTCCCCGATAATTCTGATACCGCCTGTATCTTTGATTTTGTTACCGATAAAAAAGTTGCCGCTCGCTTCTGAATTGTTCCCGTGACGGAAGGTCAAGGTGCCAACGCATTCGTAAAATAGGTTATTTGCAATCAGGTTGTGACCCGATTTGATTGATACAATCTCCATTTCGCCATTACAATTGTCAAAAATATTATTTTCTACTTTAGCATAAGAGTCATACATGGACCAATCGCTTGTTCCAATTCTGATGATCTCGCCTCCGTTGACTCCTAAATCTGGGCGTGGACCAAAATAATTATGATCAATTTGCGAGTAGTTAGGTTTATCTGACAACCAAACTACCAATAAAGTCCCTTGATGGGTTTTTCCTGAAAACGCAGAATGATCCACTCGGTTACGCATACCAAAAACAGATACCCATTTATAATCAAAAGTTTTATCGGGATGATTGTAATCGACGATGCTTGAATTGGTTAACCGGCAATTGTTAGAGTTTTTTGTAAAAGTGATTACGGCATCTTTTTCAGAGTAACCATCGGCGAAAGCCAATCCATCAACGGTTAAATAATCCCCGTCAATTTTTAAGCTGGAGTTGCCAGAAGAAATCAAAGACCCTGGCTTTTCTGTAGTCAACGTGATAGGCTGTTGCTCGGTTCCTTTACCTTTAAAAAAAATCTGCTGGTTTTTCCAATCGCCTGCTTTCATAATTACCTTATCGCCAGGGACTAACTTCAAAGCTGAAATTTCTTGGGCGTTTGTTACGCTGTAATCTTTAGCGCTCACAGTTATTGCCATCAACAATAAAAGAGCGCTGATTTTAACTATTTTTTCCATCTTTTTTATTGAATTACTGGCTGATTGTTTTTTAAACGATTTGCTCTTACCATCGCTTCTAAATAATAATAATCCGCATAACTCAATGGCACATCAATCTCTGAATTGTGAGGTTTTGAACCTGTACTGTGCAACAAAATAAATCCTTTGTTTTTACCTATCGGCGAAGTATATTTTTCGCTAAGGTTGGTTAACATCTGTTTTGCTTTACTCAGGTAGTCGTTATTCCCTTTAGTGTAAGTGCTGAGTTCAAACAATGCGGATGCAATAACCGCTGCTGCGGAGGCATCTCGGGGTTCCTTAGGGATGTTTGGCGCATCAAAATCCCAGTATGGAATTAAATCGGTAGGCATGTTTTTATTGTTGAGCAAAAACGTCGCAATGTTCTCAGCCTGCTGTAAATACTT
>JBBSTQ010000152.1:0-7823 GCA_038235745.1 Sphingobacteriales bacterium | reverse complement strand
CACCTCATTCGTAAACAATTGTAAAAAAAATGTCCTCCTTCCCAATTCCCCTTATAAAATGTTAATTTTGAGCCAATAATGGAAAAGCTGCAAAAGAAAGATATCAGGGCATTCGATCTCCCAAAATTAAAGGAACTTTTTACCGAGATGGGTGAGAAGGCTTTCAGAGCCAATCAGGTTTATGAATGGCTTTGGAAAAAATCTGCCAGAAGCTTTGAGGAGATGAGCAATCTTTCTAAAAATTTACGCGAGCAATTGGATTTAAACTTTGCGATCAATGCAGTCAAAATCAATAGCTCGCAAATCAGCTCGGACAGAACTATCAAAAATACTTTTAAGTTATATGATACGCATCTGATTGAAGGCGTTTTAATTCCAACTTCAGAAAGGATGACCGCCTGCGTGTCTTCGCAAGTTGGCTGCAGTTTAACCTGCAAATTTTGCGCTACGGGTTATATGGACCGCA
Source organism: Sphingobacteriales bacterium (assembly GCA_038235745.1). Lineage (GTDB taxonomy): Bacteria > Bacteroidota > Bacteroidia > Sphingobacteriales > Sphingobacteriaceae > Pseudopedobacter. The sequence continues at coordinate 7,357 of JBBSTQ010000152.1, read as the reverse complement.
AGCGCAACGTAACCGCCGATGAAATTTATGACCAAGTAGTGTTAATAAACCAACAAGCCATCGAAAAATACGGAATTCCGCTTTCCAATATTGTTTATATGGGCATGGGCGAACCCTTATTAAATTACGCTCACGTACTAAGATCTATCGATCGGATTACCGCTGAAGATGGTTTAAATATGTCTTATAAGAGAATAACGGTTTCAACAGCGGGCATAGCAAAAATGATTAAAAAACTGGGTGATGACGAAGTTAAATTCAACCTTGCCTTATCATTACACGCGGCCGATGATGCAAAGCGGAACGAAATTATGCCAATTAATGAGCAAAACACTTTAGAAGCCTTGGCAGAAGCTTTAAAATACTATTATTCTAAAACTAAAAACCCGGTTACTTACGAATACATCGTGTTTAACGATTTGAACGACGGTTTACAGGATGCTGTAGATTTAGCAAAGTTTTGTAAACATGTTCCTTGCAAAGTAAATATCATTGAATACAACCCAATTTCTTTTGCAGATTACACCAACGCTACGGAGGATAAGCTGGATATTTTTGCCAATTACTTGAAAAAGCAAGGCATTAATACAGTCATCAGAAGAAGTAGAGGGAAAGACATTGATGCGGCTTGCGGACAGTTAGCGGTTAAAGAAGGAGCGTAAAATTTGAGCTTACTCGGCAGATACCTCAGCGATTTTGGTTCGCTGTTTTTCCCGGATATCTGCCAGGCTTGTGGTATTACGCTATCGCAACACGAAAAACATTTTTGCACAACTTGTTTACATCAATTCCCTTACACCAATTTTCATTTAGACGCTGACAATCGTTTGGCAAAACAATTTTGGGGTCGGGTTAGCATCAGTTCCGCAGTGGCGTTTTTGTATTTCAACAAAGGTGGTCAGGTGCAAAACATTATGCATCAGTTGAAGTATAACAACCAACCACAAGTGGGCGTAGCGGTAGGTAAACTTTATGGTCAGGAGTTAAAAGAGTTTGACTGCTATCGAAAAGCACAAGCGATTATTCCAGTCCCTTTGCATCCGCACAAGCTAGAAAAACGTGGCTACAACCAAAGCGAGCAGTTTGCGATTGGTCTTTCAGAAGTGATGGACATTCCGGTTCGTACGGATATTTTAATTAGAAATTCAGAACGGGAAAGTCAGGCGAAACAGAACAGAAGTAACCGATTTGACAATATGCAGAAAGTTTTTTCTGCGCAACCAGATGCTGAAACCTTTGATACCGTATTGTTAGTTGATGATACCATCACTACTGGCGCAACGTTAGAAGCCTGCGTTATTGCGCTACAAGAAATTGGCGTTAAAAACATCCATATTGTGGGCATGGCGTTCACAGATTAATTAAGCATCTTTGTGTTAATGATTAAGCAATTATTATTTGGTTTATTGGTTATATCCGCCCTTTTCGCTTGCCGAAAAGATGAGGTAATTGATACCAGTGGAAGCATAAAACTTCAATTCTCTACAGATTCTTTACTTTTTGACACCGTTTTCACGAGTTCTGGCACCACAAATCGTACTCTAAAAATATTCAATTACAGCAAAAACAGCGTGGTTATTTCAAACATTCGTTTGTTGGGTGGCAATTCTTCTGCTTTTAAAATCAATATAAATGGAGTAGCAACAACATCAACAGATAACTTAAAAATTAGAGGAAACGATTCTGTTTATGTTTTTGTAAAGGCATTTATCAATCCCACAAATGTGGATCAACCTTTTTTAGTGGAAGATGAAATTCAAATTAACTTGAATGGAAACCAACAGAAAATCCCATTGGCAGCGTACGGTCAAAACGCTATTTATTTGAATAAAGAAACGATTACGGCCAACACCACTTATGTAAAAGGAAAGCCCTATATAGTTTATAACAGTGCCACCGTCGCTAAAAATGCAACTTTAACGTTAGAGGCAGGAACGCGATTGTATTTTCACAAAGATGCGAGCCTTTTGATTGCTGGAACTTTAAAAGCTAATGGTACTTTAACAGATAGTATTTCTTTGACCAGCGATAGACAAGAACGTATTTATGATGATGAACCCGGTCAGTGGAATGGAATTCGATTTTTGCCAAGCAGTTTGAACAATAGCTTACATTATGTGACATTAAAGAATGCTTTGGTGGGTATAACGGTTGATTCATTGAGTAACAATGCCAACCCAAAATTACTGTTGACAAACTCTATTATAAAAAATCATCAGGTTGTAGGGGTTTTGGGCTATAACGCTAGTGTTACTGCAATTAACAATTTAATGTACAATTGCGGACAATATTTAGTTGCAGGTTTTTATGGTGGCGATTACAATTTTCATCAAAACACGCTGTCAAATTTCAATTTCAATTTTCCACGTAAAACACCTTCGGTCTACTTTACGGATTATCTGAATACAGATATCGCTCAATTAAAACCGTTAAAAACAACTTTTTACAACAATATTATTTATGGCAGTTTAACAAGGGAGTTGGATTTCGATAAAAAAGGAACATTGGCTTTTGTTCAAGACTTCCAAAACAATAGCATTAAAACGGACTTACCAAATTTTGGAGCTTCCAATTTCTACAACATCGACCCGCTTTTTGTCAATACCCGAAAAGAGAATTACCAGTTGGTTAGCAACAGCCCAGCAAATGCTAGTGGAAAAGATTTGACTACCAATAGTTATTTTCCTGCTTTTTTAGCCAAAGATATTTTACAGAAGCCGAGGGTTTTTCCATCAACTTTAGGTTGTTATGAGAAATAAATTTTTTTTGAAACTTTTTAAGAGCTTTCCCGTAAAAATATTCGAGAGCGTTAATTTAGATTAGTAAAAGCGGAGTTTTTAATTAAACTTCGCTTTTGCTTTTTTAGGGTGTTTAACTTCGAATGTAAAATCCACTAGCCATATTTTCCCAATTTCTAGTCTCACATACAAACGGATGTAATAATATACAATGTAGGTTTTTAGCTTTCAGCTTTGTACATTTAGCTTTTAACCCTAAATAAAACTCAAACCCAAAAATTTTGTTAACCTTTTATGAAGATATTGTTAACGGGTGCAAACGGATATATTGGTGCAAGGTTACTGCCTATTTTAGAGGCTGCCGGACATGAGGTTTATTGTTTGGTTCGGGATAAACGCCGAGCGAAGAAAAGCCTTTCCGCCAATAATAACACACACTTAATAGTTGGCGATTTGTTGGACGACGAGTCTTTATCCGAAATTCCTAAAGATATCGACGCTGCTTATTACTTGGTGCATTCCATGGGTAATAGCCGTTCTGATTTTAAGGATTTAGAGGTTTTGTCGGCAAATAATTTTGTAAAAACTTTAGAAAAAACTGACTGCAAGCAAGTTGTGTTTTTAACTGGGATTGTTAACGACGAGCATCTTTCTGAACATTTAAAATCACGCTTAGCGGTTGAAGATGTTTTAAAGGGCAGTAAGATTGCTTCTACTTTTTTAAGAGCGGCTATTATTATTGGCTCTGGTAGTGCCTCGTTCGAGATTATCAGAGATTTAACTGAAAAATTGCCATTTATGATAGCTCCTAAGTGGTTGCACACGAAGTGCCAACCTATTGCTATTAGAGATGTGCTATTTTACCTGGAGCAAGTTTTGGGTAACGAAAAAACATATAATCAGACTTTTGACATCGGTGGCCCAGATATCCTCACTTATAAAAACATGCTGTTGGGTTATGCAAAAGCTCGAAACCTCAAGCGATATATAATAACCATTCCGATCTTAACGCCACGCTTATCCTCCTATTGGCTCAACATTGTAACATCAGTAAATTATAACATCGCAAGCAGCTTGGTGGAAAGTATGCGTAACGAGGTTGTTTGTCAGGATAATAAAATTCAGGAGATTATTCCGCACAAATGTGCGACGTATCAGCAAGCGTTAAATTTTGCTTTCATAAAGATTGAGCAAAACTCTATTGTTTCTAGTTGGCGGGATGCATTAAACAGAGGCTACTTGACTAACGACTTTATGGATCAGATTGAAGTGCCGCAAAAAGGGACTGTGAACTATCAGGTAAAACTAAATTTCGAGAAAGACAGCAAAGAAGTTTTAGATAATATTTGGGCAATTGGCGGCAATAGAGGTTGGTATTATTTGGATTGGCTTTGGGGTCTACGCGGCTTAGTAGACCAGTTTGTAGGTGGCGTGGGCTTACGCCGAGGGAGAAGGGTTGGAAATGAAATTGTAGCAGGCGATGCGCTGGACTTTTGGCGAGTGCTTTTAGCGGACAGAAAAACAAAAAGGCTGTTGCTTTATGCCGAAATGCGCCTTCCGGGCGAAGCTTGGCTAGAGTTTAAAATAATTGAGCGTGGCAGTCATCATTATTTAAAACAAACCGCCACTTTTAGACCTAGCGGATTGTGGGGCAGAGTTTATTGGTGGATGATGTGGCCTTTTCACTTGTTTATTTTCAACGGAATGGCTAAGCGGATTGTGAATTTTGTTGAGCCGAAGTAGTATTTAACTTTTATTGTCCGTCGGCAAAGCCGACGGGAGAAATAGCAAATCATTCCAAGCATATCCCAACAATCACTTTAAAGTGAAAACTTGCAATTGCAAACCAATTTCCACAGATTTGAAAGATGTACAAGCTTTTGCTCCTATTGCTAACAATCACTCTTTTTTCTTGCGCTCCAAAAGTTACCCAAAAAGGAAAAGCGTCGTACTACGCAAATAAGTTCAACGGAAGAAAAACCGCATCGGGCGAAAAATTCAGAAATTCAAAGTTGACCGCTGCGCACAAAACTTTGCCGTTCGGTACCAAAGTAAAAGTGACAAATTTACGCAATGGCAAATCGGTTAAAGTTCGCATCAACGATCGCGGGCCTTTTGTCGCCGGTAGAATTATTGACCTTTCCAGAAAAGCCGCTCGCCGGATTGATATGCAAAAAGAAGGTGTTGGGAACGTTGAAATTCAACACAAAAAATCAAAATAATTTTAGGATAATTCTCTAAGTCAGTCATTAACTGCTACCGAAAATTAGGTCAACAAGTATTGGACGTTCCAGCATTCAATCTCGTATTTCTCCCAAAATAAAATTTACTCCGTCGGAGGAAAAGGAACTTTGGTAAACATTTTATCCCAGACATAACATAAGGTTAAATTAAATCAGGGCGGTCATGTGTCACGTTGTGCAAGCGGGTTGATAATGTCATCAATCACGCCAATTAGTAAAACCCCCAACGAATGAAAGCCTTCCGGCCAGCATAGCATCCTAAAAATCTGCAACATAAAGTTCGTAATATCACCATTCCGCTTAATTAAGCAAAGCTAAGAAACCAGCACATTTCTCGATATTAGACACACGTACCAATAATCGATTTTTTAACTTACCTTTGCAAAAAATTATGCCGGTATGATAAGACCGGGAAACCCCACATTATGAGTAACATATTAGCGATCGTCGGGAGACCGAACGTAGGGAAATCTACCCTATACAACCGTTTAACAGAATCTAGAAAAGCCATTGTTGATGACCAAAGCGGCGTAACCCGCGATAGGCATTACGGCATTGCCGAGTGGACACATAAAAGTTTCACGGTAATTGACACTGGCGGTTATGTAGCAAATTCAGAAGATGTTTTTGAAGCTGCCATTAGAGAACAAGTGCACATTGCCATTGAAGAAGCCAACGTTGTTGTTTTTTTGGTAGATGTAACCACAGGAATTACCGATTTAGACTCGGACATTGCACAAATTTTAAGAAAAAGCACAAAACCAGTTTATGTAGCAGTCAATAAGGTGGATAATTTCCAGCTCCAGTCTGATGCTACCGAATTTTACAGTTTAGGATTAGGCGAGATTTTTTGCCTTTCTTCTATGAGCGGTTCTGGTACAGGAGAACTTTTAGATGAGGTCATTAAAAACTTTGATGAAATACCTGAGGAAGAAAACAAGTTGCCGGTTTACGCAATTGTTGGTCGCCCGAACGTAGGGAAGTCTTCAATGATCAACGCGTTGATTGGTAAGGATAGAAACATTGTAACTGAAATTGCTGGTACTACCAGAGATTCCATCCATATCCATTACAACCAGTTTGGGCATGAGTTTATGCTGATTGATACCGCGGGTTTACGTAAAAAGACCAAGGTTCACGAAAATATTGAGTTTTACTCGGTAATGCGTACCATTAAAGCTTTGGAAGAAGCCGATGTGATCGTCATTATGATTGATGCCGTTGACGGAATAGAGTCACAAGATGTGAACATTTTTCACTTGGCAGAAAAGAACAAAAAAGGAGTGGTAATAGTAGTGAACAAGTGGGATTTGATTGAAAAAGACCATAAAACTATTCTTGAGTTTACAGAGAAAATACACGCAAAGTTGGCTCCATTTACCGATGTTCCAATCGTATTTACTTCTGTTACAGAAAAACAAAGAATTTTTAAAACGATTGAAGCTGCAGCAAAAGTTTATACCAACAAGATCAAGAAAATTCAGACTTCAAAACTGAACGATATTTTGTTGCCCATTATTGAAAAAACACCACCTCCATCAATGAAAGGCAAGCACATTAAAATTAAATACATTACGCAAATCAATGCTACATCTCCAATGTTTGCTTTTTTCTGTAATTTACCGCAGTACATCAAAGATCCGTACAAACGTTTTATAGAAAACAAATTAAGAGAGAAGTTTGACTTTGAAGGTGTACCGATTCAAATATTTTTTAGACAGAAATAAAATTCGTCCATTGTCTATAGTCCATGGACTATAGACCATTTAACCAATAAAAACAAAAACATGAGAAAATTTATCGCACTTTTTGTAGTAGCAACTTCGTTAAGCTTTGCGGCTTGTAATAATCAGCAAAAATCTGAAGAACAAATAGATTCCTTGAATCAATCTGCTGCAGATTCTTTATTGAATGAGGCTTTGGCCGATACAACCGTTACAGACAACGTAGCTGTTGATAGCGTAGTTGTGGAATCGCATGAAGGTCATAATCACTAAGAAGAATTATATAATACAATAAAAAAACCTGGCTTAAGCTGGGTTTTTTAGTTTAGCTAATGCTTGGTTAACAAAATCATCTGTTTGGGTATAAATGCTGTAAAAGCCTTCTTCTCCAAAATAGTAACGGGCAAGCATTGCTTTAAATTGGTTTACAATCAATGGTTTGGATACCTCGGCTTGAGCCAAATTGGCATCGATCTTTTTGTTTTTGCAGTAAGCTATAAACGCTTTGTAATCTTCTTTTGCAAACTGGTAGTTACTTTTAAAATCATCAATCGTAGTAAACCGGTTCACTTTTACGCTATTGGTTAGTTTTGCATAAACAAATTCAGAAACTAAACCTCTGGCATTTACACGCTGGTAAAAGTCAGTAAAT
>JBBSTQ010000151.1:0-7894 GCA_038235745.1 Sphingobacteriales bacterium | reverse complement strand
TGAAACTAAAGCTTCTAAAAGCTATGTTACCTATCAGCCTCTGGGTGTTATTTTAGCAGTTATGCCTTGGAACTTCCCATTTTGGCAAGTGTTCAGATTTTTAGCTCCTAATTTGATGGCGGGTAATTGTGGGGTTTTAAAACATGCTTCCAATGTTTCTGGCTGTGCACTTTTAATTGAAGAACTGGTGTTGCAAGCTGGCTTTCCTAAAAATGTATTTACGACGCTTTTGGTTTCTGGTAAAAATGTTGATCAGATTATAGAAAACCCTTTGATTAAAGCGGTTACCCTAACAGGAAGTACCGAGGCTGGAAAAAAAGTTGCAGAAAAAGCTGGTTCGGTACTTAAAAAGTGCGTGTTAGAGCTCGGCGGAAGCGATGCTTATATAATTTTAGAAGACGCAGATTTGGATTTAGCAGCAGAAATTTGTGCAAATGCAAGGCTAATCAACAATGGCCAAAGTTGTATTGCGGCAAAAAGGTTTATCGTAATAGAATCTGTTTTGGAAGAATTTACACAGCTGATGTTAGCTAAAGTGAAAGCAAAAAAGGTTGGAAATCCTTTGGACGAAGGTACTGATTTGGGATCGATGGCAAATACAGAACTGCGGGATGACTTACACCAACAAGTGCAAAAATCAATAAATGCAGGTGCCGAGTGCATTTTAGGAGGAGAAATCCCAAATAGCGAAGGAGCTTTTTATCCTGCAACCATTTTGACAAAAGTTAAAAAAGGGATGCCAGCGTTTGACGAAGAGCTATTTGGTCCGGTTGTGTCTATTATCTCCGCAAAAAATACAGAAGAAGCAATTGAATTAGCAAACGATTCGGAGTTTGGCTTGGGTGGCGCAATTTTCACAAAAGACGAAGAAAAAGGAAATGAATTAGCCAGAAATGAAATGCAAGCTGGGAGTGTTTTTGTAAATCAGGGTGTAAAATCAGATCCTAGATTGCCGTTTGGAGGTATTAAACAATCAGGTTATGGCAGGGAATTGGGTTTACACGGATTGCAGGAGTTCGTTAATATCAAAACGATATCGATAAAATAAGGACTTACCTGATATCTGTTAGCAACTGTTTCGATTTTTCTATTTGTGCCATAATGTCTCTCCGGTAGCCAGACTCCTCCAATACTTTCTGAAAATCTGCTATTGCTGAATTACACGCACTAACAACTCCAGATTTACTGTAAATATCAGCAACCTTTTGACTTTTAAATACGGCGTATTCTTGGTAAGCTAACCCCCTGTTCTGAAATAGTTTATAATCATTCGGCGTTAAATCAAGTGCAGAAGAAAAATCCCTAATTGCGCCCAACAATAACCTTTCACGCTCTAAAGACTTATAATCTTTATAGTTAGCAGCATACAAAACTTTTGCCTTTCCGCGGTAATAATAAGCAGCGGTCTCTGTTGGTTTCATCGCTATCAATCGGTCAAAGGCATCAATACATTTTCGATAATCGGTTGCATGGTAACTTGAGTAGCCCATTAACCACAAAGCATTCATGTTGCTACGATCGCTCGCATAAGCTTTTTCAAAATATCCCGCAGCAGCGCTAAATTGACCGCCTGTCATTGCCTTTTGCCCTAAACGTTCATACGGTGTTTGCGCTTTAGCAATACTCGAAAATAATGAGATACTGGCTATAACTAAAATAATTTGTACTTTCATTACTAGATAGAATTCATCCGCTTGTCAAAAATAAACTTACGCATAAATAACGCTGTTTATTCATAAATATTTTGAAAACCCACAACTGCCGTAATTTCAGCTTTTGTAAGCTTAAGAACTTACTTATTGCCTAATCGACATCTAATATCTTAAAAATATCGTTGGCATAAAGCTTGTAAAATATAGTTTCATATTTCGTTATAGCCATATTTACGGTTTACCCTGTCAATTTGGCGTTCCAACATAAAAAAAATACATGAGCAACTTTGATCAGTTCGATTTTAATCAAGCATTACCCCTTATAAATGAAGATACCGAGTTTTTTCCTTTAATGTCTCCAGAAGATGAGGAAGAAATGAACAATGAGCAAACCCCCGAAGTTCTTTCTATACTGCCCTTAAGAAACACTGTTCTTTTCCCTGGCGTGGTTATTCCGATTACTGTGGGCAGAGATAAGTCTATCAAACTAATTAAAGATGCTTATAAAGGCGCTAAAATAATTGGTGTTGTTGCACAAAAAGATGTTAACGTTGAAGACCCTACTTTTGACGAACTAAATACCATTGGAACCGTTGCAGTTATTGTGAAAATGTTGCAAATGCCCGATGGTAACACTACCGTGATTATCCAAGGTAAAAACAGATTTAAGTTAGGTACAGAAGCACAATCTGAACCTTATTTAACTGCAACCGTTGAAAAATTTGAAGAAATAAGACCAAAGGTTGATAAAGAATTTAAAGCAATGGTAGCTTCTGTTAAAGAACTGGCCATGCAAATTATTCAGTTTTCGCCAAACATCCCTTCAGAAGCAGCTATCGCTATTAAGAATATTGATAGCGTTCCGTTTTTGGTCAACTTTATATCTTCAAACATGAATGCCACCGTTGCCGATAAGCAACTGATGCTGGAGGTTGCAAATTTGAGAGACAGAGCGACGATGGTGTTGAGCCATTTGAGCATGGAATTGCAAATGTTGGAGCTTAAAAATCAAATCCAAAGCCGAGTAAAAGTGGATTTGGATAAGCAACAGCGTGATTACTTTTTAAATCAGCAATTAAAAACCATTCAAGAAGAATTGGGTGGAAACTCTCCTGATATGGAAGTTGAGGATTTAAAAGCTAAGGCAAAAAAGAAAAAATGGAGCAAAGAAACAGGGACTCATTTTAATAAAGAGGTTGATAAACTGGCAAGAATGAATCCGGCTGCAGCTGATTACTCTGTACAAATCAATTATTTAGAAGTCCTTTTAGATTTACCTTGGGGCGATTTTACCAAAGATAATTTTGACCTGAAAAGGGCGCAAAAAGTGTTGGACAGAGACCATTACGGTTTAGATAAAGTTAAAAAGAGAATTATTGAGTATTTGGCTGTTTTAAAGCTTAAGCATAACATGAAGGCACCTATTTTGTGCTTGGTTGGTCCTCCGGGAGTAGGTAAAACTTCGCTGGGAAAATCAATAGCGAAAGCTTTGGGTCGTAAATATGTGCGTATGGCTTTGGGCGGAATTAGAGATGAAGCTGAAATTCGTGGCCATCGAAAAACCTACATTGGTGCAATGCCTGGTCGTATAATCCAATCTTTGAAAAAAGCAGGTTCATCAAACCCGGTTTTTGTTTTGGACGAGATTGATAAAGTAGGTAATGATTTTAGGGGCGACCCATCTTCTGCCCTTTTAGAGGTTTTAGATCCAGAGCAAAACAACGCTTTTGCGGATAACTTTGTGGAACTAGATTACGATCTTTCGAGCGTTATGTTTATCGCTACAGCAAACTCATTAAATAACATTCAACCAGCTTTGTTGGACAGAATGGAAATTATTGAGGTGAACGGCTACACCATTGAAGAGAAGGTTGAAATTGCTAAAAAGCATTTAATCCCAAAACAAAAGGAAGCTCATGGCTTAAAAGCGAAAGATGTAAACCTAAAGCCCGCCTTAGTCGAAAAAATAATTGAAGATTACACTCGTGAATCTGGCGTACGTAGTTTAGAAAAAACTTTAGGATCTGTTGTGCGTGGTGCCGCAACAAAAATTGCGATGGAGGAGGAATACAATCCTAATTTCACTTACGAGGATGTTAAAAAAGCTTTAGGAGCGCCTTATTTTGATAAGGATGCGTATGAAGGCAACGACGTTGCGGGTGTGGTAACTGGTTTAGCGTGGACATCAGTTGGTGGCGATATATTGTTTATTGAAGCAAGTTTAAGTCCTGGAAAAGGCAAAATGACCTTAACCGGAAATTTGGGCGATGTAATGAAAGAGTCTGCGGTAATCGCTTTGGCTTACATTAGAGCACATGCTGAAGGTTTGGGTATTGATTACCGAGTTTTTGATCAGTGGGATTTACATATTCACGTTCCAGCTGGTGCAACTCCGAAAGATGGGCCTTCTGCAGGTGTTACCATGTTGACCGCATTAACTTCTGTGTTTACACAAAGACAAGTAAAAAAGAATTTAGCCATGACTGGCGAGATTACTCTGAGAGGGAAAGTTTTGCCTGTGGGCGGAATTAAAGAAAAAATATTGGCCGCCCGAAGAGCAAATATCAAGGAAGTTATTCTCTGCAAGTCAAACGAGAAAGATATTTTAGAAATTAAAGCAGATTATATCAAGGAAATGAGTTTCAATTACGTTACTGATATGATGGACGTGGTTAAGCTGGCTTTGATGCCTAACAAGGTTCAGAATCACTTGGATATTATTTATCGTGAAGATAAGAAGCCAACAAGCCTGAGCTAAAAAGCTTGTGTAATAAATTATTATCGTATTTTTAAAGCCGAATATTTTCGGCTTTTTTTATGCGCTCTACTTTTTTACTTCTCTTTTTAATTACCCTGGGTTCGCCGGTTTTTTGTCAAAAAAAGTTTTATAAAAATGAATTGGGCTTTCGATCAGAAAACGATGCTTATTTAGCGACAACACAGGACAGATACTACACCAACGGAGTTTTCATACAGTTTAAAAGTATAGCTAAGAGTTTGGATAGTAGTAATATAAAGAAAATTTGGAGTGCTAATTTCGGTCAGGAGTTATACAATGCACAATCCGGACAAATCAAAAACATTGCTAACGTTGACCGCCCTTTCGCCGGTTATTTGTACGGAGGCGGAAGTTTCCAATGGCTTAAACCAAATGAAAATAGCATAAAAGTAGAATTACAAATTGGGGTTGTTGGCCCATCAGCTTTAGGCGAAGAAACCCAAACATTCTTGCACAAAACAGTGGGATTTTACGAGATTTCTGGCTGGCAGTTTCAAGTGAATGATGAAATCGGTGTGAATGCAAAAGTAAACCTGCATTATTTATTGCTAAGGAATAAAACAAAAAATCTGGATTTATCTGTACCGGTTAATTTGAGTTTGGGTAATACTTTCTCTGGGGTGAATGCCGGCATTTTATTTAGAACTGGCGACTTAAATCCATTTTATCATTCGGTGGCGACAGAAAGTAACATTGCCAATAAAATTGAAGACGGTTTAAATGAACGAGAGTTTTACTTTTTTTTAAAGCCATCGTTAACCTATGTTGCTTATGATGCAACCATTGAAGGCGGTTTGTTTGTGAGAGATAAAGGCCCTGTAACCTTTAATGCAAATCCGTTTGTTTTTGCGCAGCAGATTGGTGCCGCTTACGCCAATAATAGGTGGACTTTTGATTTTTCTGTGATTTTTAAAAGCAAGCAGTTGCAAGAAGCAAAGCGATCCGAGCAATATGGCTCTGTGGCAATTTATTACCGTTTTTAGAAATCACGACCAGCAGAACGATTTATTTTTTTGAGGGATTGCTTCCGTTTACTATCCAACCGTTTCTGAACTGATGAATAACTAGGCTTCGATTTTTTCCTCGGTTTTTTTACAACTAAACTACTTTCAATAAGATAGAACGCCTTTTTTACAGCTATTTCTTTGTTGTGAAGCTGAGAGCGATCCTCTTCTGCTGTTACAGAAAAAACGCCATCGTTACTTATCCTGTTGGTTAATTTTGATTTGAGCGTTGCTAAATCTTCGTCGAAAAAAACAGACGTAGCATCAATTTCCCACAATAATTCAACTTTGGTTTCTACCTTATTTACGTTTTGCCCGCCTTTCCCGCCACTTCTGGAAGTTCTAAAAGTAAACTCCTTTTGTAAAAGCTCTTTATTAAATTTCATAATTAAAGCTAAATTAGCCATATCATGTCTAAAAAGATTTTCTACCTGCTTTTTTCTACGATACTTTTGTCGAATACGGTTTGTGACGCACAAGTTGGAGGAAAAGGTGTGTTCAGGTTTTTAAACTTACCCAACTCGGCTAAAGTGGCAGCTTTAGGTAATGCACTACCCATGCAAACGGACGCTGACTTTGATGAAACATTCGTTAACCCGTCGTTAATTTCTGCTAAGCACCAAAACTCGTTGGCGTTAAACTACAGTAACTACGTTGCTGACATTAATTTCGGAAACATTCAATATGCGTTAAAAACAAAAACAGATCAAACCCTATCACTAGGATTGATGTTTATAAATTATGGAGATTTTGAAGGTTATGATGCCACCGCAACCCCAACCGGCCAAAACTTTACGGCAGGAGATTATCTATTAAACATCGGCTATGCCAAAAACTTGAAAAACAAAATCTATTACGGAGCCAACGCCAAGTTTATCTACGGTTCTTACGATATTTATAATTCGTTCGCCATTGCCGCAGATTTAGCTGTTAACTATAAAGATACCGCGAGTAATTTAGCCACCGGAATAATCCTAAAAAACATTGGCTATCAATTTAACGCCTTCGACCAACAACGTGAAAACCTGCCGTTCCAGATTGCGATTTCCCTATCAAAAAAACTAAAGTTTGCGCCGTTTAGATATCATATTACTTACAATAATTTACAAAAGTTTGATTTGAGCTACAATAGTCCAAATGATGAAGATACTGATTTGATTAGTGGCCAACCAAATACCAACAAACCGTCTTTCGCAAATAAGCTAAGTCGGCATTTTATTTTTGGCGCAGAAGTTTTGTTGTCTCCATCCTTTAACTTACAAGCAGGTTATAATTTACAGCAAAGCAAGGAGCTCAGCGTTACAGGTTTGAGTGGCCTATCCGGTTTGTCATTCGGGTTTTCGTTGCATCTTAAAAAACTGAGTTTAGGTTATGCACATTCTACCTTAAATTTAGCCGGTAGTAACAACTACTTTTCGTTAACGCTAAATCCAAGTTTTTTGAATTTTTAGTAAAAATTTAGAAGTCCAAAGCCGGTAGTCCAAAGGTAAACTTCAATCCCTCTATAGTTCAAAATTTTTAGTCGCTAATTTCATCCTTTACACATTTCAACTCCGAAAAGCACTGAATCATCCTCTCCTTCATTCATTCATTAAAAATTGATAACCCCGCAAAGCATTCAATCATCCTCTCCTTCATTCATTCAAAATTGACAACCCCGCAAAGCATTCAATCATCCTCTCCTTCATTCATTCAAAATTAATAACCCCGCAAAGCATTCAATCATCCTCCCCTTCAATCATTCAAAATTGACAACTCCGAAAAGCATTCAATCATCCTCCCCTTCAATCATTCAAAATTGACAACTCCGCAAAGCATTCAATCATCCTCTCCTTCATTCATTCAAAATTGATTTACTCATTAATAAAACTCACTCTTTCAATCATTATAAAGCTTCTTCAAAATTATTTACCTTTACACTAATGATCAAAAACATAGTGGTCGCTATAGATGGTTATTCATCTTGCGGAAAAAGCACCTTGGCAAAAGCATTGGCTAAAAAACTTCATTTTATTTATGTAGATAGTGGTGCGATGTACCGAGCGGTAACGCTTTATTTTTTACGCAACAATACCAGTTTGAAAGATCATGACTTGATTATTGATGCATTGGAACATATTGACTTGAACTTTCATTCCAGAGATTACCAATCGCATATTTTGTTAAACGGCGAGGAAGTTTCTGAGGAAATTAGACAAATGCCGGTTTCTGAAAATGTAAGTGAAATTGCAGCCATTAAAGAAGTGCGCAAGGCGATGGTACGGAAGCAACAGAAAATGGGCAAATCTAAAAATATGGTTATGGACGGCAGAGATATTGGCACTACGGTTTTTCCAGATGCGCAAATCAAACTTTTTATGACCGCAGACCCAAAAATTAGAGCGGAACGTAGATTTAACGAGCTGAAAGCAAAAGGAGAAGAGGTTTCATTGGAAGAAATTTTCGACAACTTGGCGCAC
>JBBSTQ010000150.1:0-7909 GCA_038235745.1 Sphingobacteriales bacterium | reverse complement strand
ATTTGATTCAAACGCCAAAAGACATACATCCTTTGCATCAGTTTACGTTTATCCTTTGGTGGATGATACCATAGAGATTGACATTAACCCAGCAGATGTGGAGTTTGAAACTTTCCGTTCTGGTGGCGCAGGTGGGCAAAATGTAAATAAGGTGGAAACCGCAGTAAGGTTGCATCACAAGCCATCTGGTATCGTTATAAAAAATCAGGAATCACGTTCACAACTTCAAAATAAAGAAAATGCCATGCGTTTATTGAAATCTCAGCTTTATGAGATTGAGATGCGGAAAAAAATGGAGCTTAGTAATGCTATTGAGGGAAATAAAAAGAAAATAGAATGGGGTTCGCAAATCAGAAACTATGTTTTGCATCCTTACAAACTGGTAAAAGATTTAAGAACGGATTTTGAAACCTCGAACGCACAAGCTGTTTTAGACGGCGAGTTGGACGAGTTTTTAAAATCTTATTTAATGGAATACGGAGGCAATAACTAATGAAAAAGTTAATTGGTTTTGGTGTCACTTTGTTTTTATTTGCAGGAATGGTAAATGCGCAGGAAGTCATCAGTTTGTATCCATCAAAAATCCCGAATGCTAAAAAAGCAGCAAGTTATGTTGAGGAAAGTATTAAAGGAACTGATGGAAAGTTGAGAATCGGTAAAGTTTCTGAACCACAATTAATCGCTTACTATCCAGAAAAACCAAATGGTACGTCGGTAATTATCTGTCCTGGAGGGGGTTATTCAATACTCGCCATTTCGCATGAAGGCTACCAAATTGCGGAAGAGTTCAATAAAAGAGGAATAACTGCATTTGTGCTAAAATACAGGTTACCGTCTGACGAGATCATGGTAGATAAAACCATCGGTCCATTGCAAGATGCGCAACAGGCAATTAAAATAGTCAGAGAAAATGCGACTAAATGGAGTTTAAACCCTAACAAAATAGGGATTATGGGCTTCTCTGCAGGTGGGCATTTAGCTTCCACACTTTCTACACATTTTACAAATGCAGTGATCGATAATCCTGAAAAAATAAGTCTTCGTCCAGATTTTTCAATTCTTGGTTACCCCGTGATTACTATGGCCAAATTTACTCACGGTGGTTCTAAAACAAATTTATTGGGAGCTAACCCGACTGATGCACAACTGAAGAATTTTTCAAACGAATTACAGGTAGCCAATAACACGCCACCTGCATTTTTATTTTTAGCAAATGATGACAAAGCTGTTCCATCTGAAAACAGTGTTGATTACATGTTGGCACTTAAGAAATGCAATGTTCCTGTTGAAGCTCACTTCTACAAAGCGGGCGGACATGGGTTTGGTTTAAACAACAGCACAACAAAAGAAAACTGGTTTTTGAGTATGCTGGATTGGATGGCTTCTATCAAAATGATTGATTAATCCGCAAAAACACCTAACAAATTCTCCAACTCTCTGGCTTTCTCATTAGCGCCATCCTTTTCATAAGAACTGATTAAATTACGTAAAACCCGTTTAATAATTTCCGTATTGGAGCAAGGCTCGTAATAAAAACTTTCAGGCTTAATTTGTAACTGACGTAAAAAATGATCTATATCCCTTTTCGCAAACATGTGTCCCTTATTGAAAACGTTGATATAAAATAGAATACCATCATGGGTTTCTCGTTGTTCAAAATCTTCTACATACGCCAATACAAAATGTTGTGGTAAATTAATCCCAAAAATTGGAATGTCCAGTTTTTGTGCAATTACCGAGTAGATGATGGCCAAAGAAATCTGATTGCCTTTTTTGCTTTCTAAAACTTGGTTCAAATAAGAATTTTGTGGATTCTGATGATTTTTTGTGTTCCCCGAAAAACCATAAACATTATAGAATATATGATTCAACAATTTTACTTTTTCCACCGCACTAGCCTCATACATCATCTGCAACCAAACATCTCTTTTAATCGCGTCAATTTGATTAATAATTTTGTCCTCATCCAAATCAGGATATTGATACCTGTTGATAATTAAAAAGCCTCGCAATAAATCAAAACCACCACTTTGGTGCCACAGCGCTAAATCTTCCTTCACGTTCTGGTACTGTATTTTATGTACAACGTTTTCTATCCGCTCCTGTAAAAGGGCATCGAAAGAATTCTCCCAAGCACTTTCCAAATAACTGATGACCTCATTTCCATAAGATAAAAGCTTGTTCTCGATATGCGTAAAAATCTGAGGATCGGGATCGTCCAGTAGTTTTATCAAAGAGCTTATTTCTTTTTCGTTTAGCATATAAAGTTTATTTACGAAGGTCGGTCGTAGATTGACTTACGAAGTAATTTACGATTTTCAAAAACAAATTAGATGATAATATACATAAAATTAACACCAGAAATTATCAAATCTGATTTATTTGCACTCTATTAAAAGCTTTGGAGTAAGCGATAAGCACAATCAACTTATAAATACGTTATAAAACTTAAAAATAAGTTGTACAACTGAAAATTAAGTTTTACATTTGATCATGGAAGAGTTAACAAAGGTAGAAGAGAGAATTATGCAGGTTTTCTGGAAAATAGAAAAGGGCTTTGTCAAGGATGTTATTGAAAAACTGGATGACAAGCCCAAACCTCCCTATAATACCATTTCATCAATTGTAAGAATCTTAGAAAAAAAGGGTTACTTATCTTACACAGCTTATGGCAAAACCCACGAGTACTTTCCAGCGATAAGTAGGGAAGCTTACGGAAAGCAATATTTCAAAAAATTCTTCTCAAATTATTTCGATAATTCAGCGGCAAACTTGCTTTCATTTATGGTAAAAGAGGAAAAGCTGAATTTGACAGATTTAGAGGAAATCAAAAAAATCATCAACGAAAATTCTTAAAAATATGGAGATGCTACTTTACCTCGCAAAGGTTTCTATCTGTACAGGAGTGTTCTTTCTCTTTTATCATTTCATTTTATCCAAATTTACCTTCTTCAACTTTAATCGTTGGTATCTTCTAATAACGCTGACGATTAGTTTCATCATTCCGGTTTTAACTTTTCAGGTGGAAAGAAAAGTAGAAACTCCCACTGTGGCGGTTTCTCAAACCAACATAGCCGTTAGTAGCAACGAAGCCTCACTCGACATGGATCCTGAAATTTCATTCCAAGACGTGGATAAAATAAACATAACTTTAGAAGATTTTTTAGTCTTAATCTATGCACTAGGAGCTTTATGTTTTTCAACAAGATTTATAAATGGCTTGTTCCAAGTGATTATAAATGGACGGAATTATGCCAAAAATAATGGATTGAGATACGTGTTAGTGCCGTCAGAAAGTAAATTCAAAAACTCTTCTTTCTCTAACTATCTTTTTATAGATGAAAATCTAGATGAAAAGGTAAGGGAACAGGTGATAAGCCATGAGTTGGTTCATTTAAAAAAGTTCCATTTCGTCGATAAGTTATTGAGCAACCTAAGTCTTTGCTTACTATGGTTTAACCCTTTTGCTTTTGCGTATTTGAATGCCATAGATGCCAATCATGAGTTTGAGGTAGATGCAAAAAGTGCTTCCAATAAATTTCAGAAAAGTGAATACGCTCAATTGATTTTACACCTAGCACAAAACTCCAATAACTTAATCATTCATAACTTCAGCAAGCTTCCCTTGAAAAGAAGGATTGCCATGCTATTCAAAAAACCAACAAATCAGATGAAAAAAATAATCTATTTAAGTGCATTGCCACTTGTTGCCGCATGTTGTTTGGCATTTGTGAACCAAAAAGAAGTTTTGGTTTATGTGAATTCAAAATCGATTGCAAAACCTGTAAACCAAAAGAGTTTGATAAAAGATTTTGAGCCAGCCTTAGCCAAGCAGGAAGAACTTAAACTTCAGGGAAAATCTTTAAATAGAATGCAAATTAGCACTATTAAAGTTGAGCAAATACCGAAAGCAACAATAAACGGCGAGACACCTGTTCTTCAAACTACAAACAATACTATTTCTCCAAAAAATTGGACCAAGGTTGAAGCCAAACAAAGGGTTTTAGTAATAGACCCTGGTCATGGTGGAGAGGATAAGAGATCAATAAGTGTGACTGGATTGTTAGAGAAAGATTTAAATCTAAAGTCAGCATTAATTTTAAAAGAAGAGGCTGAGAAAAGAGGAATAAAAGTTGTAATGACCAGAGATGATGACAAATATTTAACTCTAAAAGCGAGAGTTGAAATGCAGGATGGTGCTGATGCTTTTATATCTGTCCATCATAACAGTATGCCTCCAATAAAAAAAGATGGCACTCCGTTTTCTGGTAATGGATTTAAAGGGATGCAGGTGTACATCAATGAATTTGGTGGACTTGAAAAGTCAAAAGATTTAGGTATGAATGTTTTGAAATCTTTAAACAATTTAAGTGGCTTCCCTGTAAAAGATTCGTTGGATAGACTTAGTCTTTATGTTCTCAGAGAAGCGAAAATTCCATCAATTTTAGTTGAATTTGCAAATATCAGTTATAAACAGGACTGTGATTTTATTAGTGATGAAGCTAATTTGAGAAGAATGTGCAACCTGATTTTAGATGGATATGACCAATTTGGGCGGATTAATTAGCCAAAAAAGCTTTTTGGTTTAAATTTAATTAGCATCGTGGACACCCATGATGCTATTTCTTTTTTGATTAATCATTTAAAAGAAGTCTCTTTGTTGCTAACACTTTTGTTTACGAATGTTTATTTTCGCAAACTATGATTAACACTACTTTAACAAAAAACTACGTCAAGCACATTCTGAGTGCCAAAACCCGCCATGGTACGCATTCGCCTTTTGTATATCACTTAGTTGATGAAGTAATTTACGATTTAAAAGATAAATCTGAATATTTAGACATAGAAAAATTGCGTGAAAGCTTGTTGCAAGATGAGCGAGTGATTTCTGTAACAGATCTGGGAGCTGGTTCTCATATTAACAATCAGCGAAATAAAAAAATAAAATCCATCGCTAAAAATGCACTGAAACCTAAAAAATTAGCACAGCTTTTACATCGTTTAGCTAAAGAATTTAACCCTGCTACGTTGTTAGAGTTAGGCACCTGCCTTGGTGTAACTACAGCTTATTTTAGTAAGGCACTGCCAAACGGAAATGTCATAAGTATGGAAGGTTGCCCCGAAAAAGCCAAAATAGCACAGCAAAATTGGGATAAACTTTCGCTGAAAAATGTGGCGGTAGTCGTTGGGAATTTCGACGATACCTTGCCAGAAGTGATGGAGAAGCAAGAACAATTGGATTTTGTGTTTATCGATGGTAACCATCGCAAAGAAGCTACACTAAATTATTTTAATCTATGCTTACCCAAAGTGCATGAAGATTCTGTCATTATTTTTGATGATATTTATTGGAGCCAAGGTATGGAACAGGCTTGGGAACACATAAAAGCCCATCCAGATGTGACTGTGACTATTGATTTATTTTGGATTGGATTGGTGTTTTTTAGAGCCGGGCAAGCGAAGCAGGATTTCAAGATTAAGATTTAAGAATAGGTTGTCTTTGCTCGTCTTCAACGTAAATCTTAAACTAAGCGACGGTAAATTTGGCACAACAATAGCATAAACAAAAAAATACTTATAAAACATCGATGACAGATTTCCCAATAACCGTAAAAAGATCAATTGAGTTGGTAGGCTTATTTTTGATAGGCTATATTTTAATTGTGGCTAGCAATATTATAATGCCCTTACTGCTAGCGTTTTTCTTAAGTATTTTGTTGTTGCCTGTGCAACGGTTTTTGGCAAAAAAGAAAGTTCCTAATTCTCTTTCTATCATTGTACCAATAATGCTTTTGCTTGTTGTAGTTGCGGGTTTAATTTGGTTTTTTTCTGCGCAAATTCAAATATTGGTTAGCGATTTTCCTCAAATCAAAAAGAACATCAACATACATCTAAACTCTTTAAGTCAGTGGGTAAGTGGTATAACTAGTTATTCTACAAAAGAACAAATTGAGATTGTTAACGATCAAAGCAATAAGCTTTTAAACAGCACCGGGGCAATTTTAGGAGGCGTGTTAACCTCACTTTCAGGAGCATTTATATTTTTCGGCCTGTTGCCCATTTACATTTACCTTATACTTGCGTACAAAAATCTACTTTTAAAATTCTGTATCATGTGGTTTAGCGATGAGGATTTGCCAAAGGTTAAAGAAAGCATTAAGCAAACAGAAACCATTATTCAAAGTTATTTGATGGGATTGTTGATACAGATAGCCTACATCACAGTTTTGTTAGGAGGTATACTTTGGCTAATTGGGATTAAACACGCACTATTAATTGGGGTTTTGTTCGCGATTCTAAATCTCATCCCTTATATTGGTGCGCTATTTGGAAACATTTTGGGCGTAATGCTAACCATCAGTTCATCGCAAGAATTGTGGCCAATTTTCACGGTGTTAGCAGTAATTGCAGCAGTCCAGTTTTTAGATAATAACATTTTGATGCCACGGATTGTAGGTTCAAAAGTTCGAATAAACAGTTTGGTCGCAATTAGTGGAATTGTAATTGCGGGCAGCCTTGCCGGAATAGCCGGTATGTTTTTAGCTTTGCCGATTATAGCAGTTTTAAAAATTGTTTTCGATAGAACAGAAAGCTTTAAAAAATGGGGTGTGCTTATCGGTACCGATATTCCAGAGAGTAATCCGCTCAATCACTAGTTGATTAAAACGCTTCTCCCAAAGAAATATAAAACCCGCTGATTCTTTTTTCGCCAGCGGGTTTTTCGCCTAAAGCGTAGTCCAATCGCAATGCTAAACCTTTTTCTAAATCAAAAAAGAACCTTCCGCCGATGCCGTAAGTCGGCTTAAAGTCGGTTTGGCTAAAACTGTTTTTACCGAAAACTTTTCCTGCTCCACCAAAAGCGACCAGTCCAAGTCTTGGTGTAGGCCTAAAACGTAACTCCGCTTGTGAAGTGATTAAATTCTCATCTCTAAACCGCCCACTGTAATAAGCTCGCATAAATTGGTCGTTGCCCAATTGCCTCAACATATAAAAAGGGACTGTTTTGTTACTGATTAAACCTTCATAAGTAGCATTCAAAGCTAAATTTAAGGTTTTTGTAAGCGTGTAAAAGTTCCTTAAATCTGCTGTGACTAAACTGCCGTTGTAATCATCTGAGCCAAAAAAATCTGGAGCCAAACCATACTGTAACTTTGCGTAAAAACCTTTGGATGGATAAGGAACATTATCTCTAGAGTCAAAAAACGAAGTCGCTTTAAAAAACATAAACTGCCCTCCGTCTCTATCGTTTAACGCTGGGCTTGTGGTGTAAATGCCGACAGTTTCCCTATCAGTAAATTTCAAGTTTTCATACTCAGCACCGCCTCCTAAATAAAAATGCTTTGCAACCTCTTTTTCTAATTCGCCATTAATTCTAAACCTGCGGAAGTTTATTTTGTCTTCATCAGCCAGTAAGGTTTGGTTTCCTATCCCATAAAAATTGAAAGGTTGGTTCAAAAACTTGGCTTCGGCTATGTAATGATATTTATTTTGTGTTGTCCAAACGTCAGTTTTAAAACTAATTTGAACTCGCTTTTTTGTGCTGAAACCCACAACGCCATAAGCTTGAGATGCTTTTATGTTAGGGTCATTTTTATCGGTGTAAAACGAATAAATCCCGGCTGCACCTAAAGTCAAACCTGCTTCTTGCGAATAACCCAATAGTGGAACAGGTAAAAAACTATTGTGGCGAGTGGTGTCATCCGAAAAAATCTTGTTAAAAATTTTCCGTTGCGCACTCAGCTGTAAAGAAAATAAAACAAGTAATAATGTGTAAAATATTTTTTTCATTGATGACTATTGAAATTCTTGTGTGTTTAAAAACGATCAAATTCTGTAAAGATTTTTAAAAGCCTAAACCGTTTTATCTTTAATCCTTTATCCTTTATCCTTTCTCTTTCCGCCTTCGGCT
>JBBSTQ010000149.1:0-7960 GCA_038235745.1 Sphingobacteriales bacterium | reverse complement strand
CAGTTCTTCCACATGCTTACGGTCAACTGGTAAGAGCTGTACGATATTTGGATTTAGATCATAAGATTTTAAAACATCCTGAATAATAGCGACTAAACAGATATTTGTCGCATCCGCATCTGAACCGCCACGTAACAAGCACACATTACCAGAACGGATGCAGAGTGCAGCAACATCAATGGTTACATTTGGCCTTGCTTCGTAAATTACACCTACCACGCCTAAAGCCACTGTTTTCTTTTGGATGAACAGCCCGTTATCCATGGTTTTTTCGAGGATGACTTTGCCGGTTGGGTCTTCCAAATTTGCCACGTCCTTTATGCTAGATGCTAAACCTTCAATTCGTTCCACATTTAATAACAGCCTGTCTTTCTTAGGGTCGCTGTCGTCCATGCGATTTAAATCTTTCAGATTTTCTGCGATGATCTCTTCCTTGTGTGATAGCAATTTCTCAGCAATGGTATTTAAAACCTGTTGTTTTTTATCGCCAAAAAGCACCCTTATTTCTGTAGTTGCATTTGATGCTGCAATTAATAATTCTTGTATGTTCTCCATAAATCTATCTTTTTACGCTTTGCTATTAAATGAGCACAATATCATCTGCATGAGCGATCTCTAAATTCTGTTTATCGTCTTTGTTGATCAACGTTTGAGAATCTATTTTTGACTTTGCGACTGCCACCACCATTTGCGAGGAATCTAAAATCTCGAACACCTCTCCTGCTTCAAAGCCTGTGATCACTTTTTGAACCCCGACGGCAAGCAAGCTGTGACGTTTTTGTAAAGCTTTTACCGCACCCTCGTCCACTTGTATTTTTCCTTTGATCAAACTTCCGCTAGCCAACCATTTTTTACGAGCCGAAATGGCAACGGTTTGCGGTTGACAAACTGTCCCTGTTTTCCCTTCTACGGCATTAATGATTGCATTTTCAGATTTTATCCCGAAAATGACCGCTTTGATACCCATCTGCGTAGCCAAACGAGCAAATGTTAATTTGGAAGTCATACCGCCTAAACCTACGCTTGATTTATCTTTTCTTGCGAGAGATAGCGCTTTTCGATCGATAACTTCAATCTTACGTATCACTTCATTTTTTTCATCATAAACTCCTGTAACAGAAGTACAATATAAAATCATACTTGCCCCAAATCCCACCGCAATTAATGTAGCTAGCTCGTCATTGTCAGAAAACTTAATTTCTAAATTACTGACTACGTCGTTCTCATTAGCGACAGGAATAATGTTGCTTTTCCAAAGTTCCTCATAAGTTTTTTTGAGTTGCAGAAACTGGTTTCTGTTTGAAAAATGATGGCGTTCGCATAGGCTTTGTGCAATTGAAATTCCGTAAGGTTCAAAATAGCGGGAGTAGGTTTGGAGCAACAAAGGATTGCCAATCGCGGCCGCAGCCTTTTTCTCGCTCAACGTTCCTTTGTAATTGTTCAGCTTCTTTTTCCCGGCCGCAATCGCACCTGAAGAAACCAATACAATGTTGTAATTTTTACTTAAAAAAGCGACTTGCTGAGCCACAGAAGCAATTACCACTTCATCAATCTCTTGGTTTGCAGTTGTTACCGATGCCGATCCAAATTTTATAACGAGTATAGGTTGTTTCAAAATATGCTATTAAAAGCTCTAAATTATGAATAGCAGGTTGAATTAAAAATTAAATAGGGTTTTTAATGGGATTTGTGACTTGTAAAAGGTTGAGTTTTACTGTGGAGAGGTTTATCTAACCACGGAGGTCACGGAGTTTTTCACAGAGAATCAAAGAGTTGGATGGTGAGTTTCTTTTTAACGTAGAGTTTGTAAATGTTGAAATGAAGTATGCGGAGTTGGATGGTAAGATTTTAAACACAGAGGACGCGGAGGTCACAGAGTTGGGTGATTATAGGTTACGAGTATTTTAGCGATAGCACCGCCCCGCCGTCATGCTGACGTCAGTAGCACAGGCATCCCTCTGGGAGAAGCATCTCACTAGCAAGGTCTGCTTTATAGTTCAACGAAATCTTTTTGTGACGTTTGAGACCTATTTGTGAAATGTCTCCTCTCGTCGACACAAGCGTAAATAATGGTCGACTCACTTATTTTTGACAAGATTTCTCAATTTATCTCCCACGCTCCAATCTTAAACCCTAAACCCTACGCCTCAAAAACCTTATTAATCAATCATCCGCCAAAGCTTCTAAAATTAACCTTGCAGTGGCAGGATTAGTGGCAATAGGCACATTATGTACATCGCAGATCCGCATCAACATCTGCACATCAGGTTCGTGAGGATGTTTGCCTAGTGGATCTCTAAAAAATAATATTCCATCCAATGCACCTTCTGCAGCCAAAGCAGCAATTTGCGCATCGCCTCCTTTTGGCCCGCTTAGTTTTTTATTTACCGTTAAACCAGTTTGTTCAATATATCCGCCAGTTGTACCTGTCGCAGTTAAATCCATGCGAGATAAAATCTCCAAATGATCTTTCACAAAACCAACCATTTCTGCTTTTTTGCCGTCGTGGGCTATCAATGCAATTCTTTTTTTCATTATTTAAAAAATATATAGGCGATAAATATAGCTGCCAAAATTCCTGCTAGCTCCGCCAAAAGTGCAGCAGGTAGGGCATGTCTGGTTTTTTTAATGGAAACCGAACCAAAGTAAATCGCTAAGACGTAAAAAGTAGTCTCTGTTGAACCTTGTATAACGCAGGCTACTCGTGACGCAAAACTATCTGCTCCGTTAGTATTCATCAGCTCCACCATCAAACCCCTAGCTCCACTCCCACTTAAAGGTTTCATAAACGCTACTGGCAAGGCGGGGACAAATCCGGTATCTAACCCTGCTAAGGCCACCAAATATTCAATGCCATCCACCAAAAAATCTAAACTCCCAGAACCTCTAAAAACCCCTACAGCAACCAATATGGCCACCAAATAGGGAATAATTTTAACTGCTATCTCAAAACCTTCTTTTGCACCTTCAATAAAGGTTTCAAACACATTGATCTTTCGAAATAGCGCCAACAGAATAAAAGATATGATGATGCTAAACAATAACACGTTGCCCACCACGCTAGAAACAATGCTGATTTGATCTTGCGAAAGCGTGGTAAAATAAAAAAGCGTTCCGCCAATAATTGCGGCCGCCGTACCTAGGTAAACAAGAATAGTTTTTTGGAAAAGGTTGATTTTTTGATAGGTCGCTGTAACCACTAATCCCACTAAAGTGGAGAAAAACGTCGCTAATAAACACGGGACAAAAACATCAGATGGGTCAGCCGCTCCTGCTGCTTTCCGAAATGCCATAATACTGGTAGGGATCAGCACCAAACTGGAGGCATTCAATACCAAGAACATAATCTGAGCATTGGAGGCAGTGTCTTTGTCAGGATTAATTTCTTGGAGTTCCTTCATGGCTTTTAAACCCAAGGGCGTTGCAGCGTTATCCAAACCCAACATATTTGCAGAAAAGTTCATCAGAATTGAACCCATTGCGGGATGATTTTTTGGAATCTCAGGGAAAATCTTGCTAAAAAAAGGACCTACTATCTTAGCGAAGATATTGATCATCCCACCTTTTTCGCCAACCTTCATAATGCCTAACCAAAAAGTCATTAAACCGATTAAGCCTAAAGAAATCTCGGCTCCGGTTTTCGACATGTCGAAAGTGCTGTTGACAATGGTCTGAAAAATTTGGTAGTCCTGAAAAAAAATAAGCCTTACCAGCGCTACCGCAAAAGAAAGGATAAAAAAAGCAACCCAAACGTAATTTAATGCCATCTAAAACAAATTATGGCTAAAGGTTAAAAAAGATTTTGCCATTATCAAACGCAGATTGTTTTTTTTAGGATAATTAGGGAAAGATTAACGGGGAGGCAGAATTCGGAAAGCGGAAGGCCTAATGCTAGAACCTATTTCGATTTTGTTATAAAGCACTAAGCCAGAAGGTCTCAAATCAGGTCGATTGTTTCCACAAAATCTAATTTAATCAGTTCCCAATGCTTCCCTCTCAAACATAAAGGATTCGCATCTTTATCCGCTTTCTCAAAATTTTTCATTTGTTTGATTATCAACTTATCATCATGACCGTAAGGATAACGTTGCGCATGAAGATCAACCATTTTAGAAACGGAATATCGATCTAAAACTTCATGAATATCCCAAAAATCTTTCTTTCGCCCAGCACTTTGTATAATCTCCATTTTCATGGCAACAATTTCATCTACAGTGGCTAGTCGAACACCGTCAATCAATAACGGTTCTTGTATAAAGCTATCGGTATAATTAATGTCTAACTTAACGTTAGCAATCTTATCTTCTCCGACTACGTATGATCGTCCATTAGCGACTAACGTTCCTAAAGAGTTACTCACATATTTGAAATTATTTTTCAAGAAGTCATCAATCTCATTAAAATCAATTGATCTGTATGGGGCATCCGTAAAAAGATCTATATCAATAGACATTCTGTGACCGAGTTGCAGACTTAAAGACGTCCCGCCTACAAGTCTAAACTCATTAAAAATCGATGAGTCCATCAATAGGTATAGCGCACTTTTCAGAGGTTCATTTACTGTGTTCCAATAAAGCATACCTAAATATCTTTCAATTCATCAAAACTTATATAATTATTCTTCGGCAATTCAGAGAGAATAGTTGCCACGATCTGTTTGCCGTAAAAATTTAGAAGTTCCTTTTGCTCTTTTTCATCTCCTCTTTCAAAAATTCGCTGAACGATGAATTCTTTATTTAAATTCCAATCAAGCTTATCGATTGCAGTATCCCAAAATAATACAGGCCTAATGAGTTCCATGTTTGGAGTTCTTTTTTCTCTTTGTTTATCCTTTTCGATTTTGATATCGTAGAATGTTTGAAGCATCATCAAAAAACCTTCTTCGAGTCCTAACGCTTTTTCAGCTTTTAATGATAAGGCGGTGTTCATATCCCTTTTGCCTTTGGTAATTGTTCCAATTGTTTGGGGATGCTCAGATAAGGAAATTGCAAATTGTCTTTTTGATAGCTTTTTCTTACTTAGCTCATGCCCCAAAAAGAAACCTGGATGAAGTCCTTTTAAAATCGATAATTTTTCAAACATATACAAATGTAAACATTATTGTTTACATGGTAATTTGATTGATTACAAAACGTCAATTTTTATTTGAATCCCACCTCTTATGCACAAGAGCCGTTCACATAAACATTGTCAAAGGCTTTAAAACGTTGTCGCTATGCTTATTACTTCCCGATGCAAAACTTCGAAAAAATATTGTCCAACAAATCATCAGTAGTAACCGTTCCCACAATCTCTCCCAGATAATGCAAAGCCTGTTTAATATCCAAAGCTAAAAAGTCGGACGTCACCGGGTTATCGATGCCACCTAACACCCTATTCAGTGCATCTTCAGTTTTTCTTAGAGCTTCCAAGTGGCGAATGTTTGTTACGATTACTTCATCAGAATTCAACAGGTTTAGGTTTACTGCGTCCAAAAGCGCATCTTCCAAAAGTTGCAAATTCTGCTTTTCTTTAGCAGATATTTGCAAGATGGTTTCATTTGCATTCGTCAAAGGATGCACATCAACTTTGTTGGCTATAACAACTAAAGTGCTGTTGTTTTGATTGATTACTGCTCTTAAATCGGCCAAGATCTGCGCTAATTCTTCTTCATTCGTTTCTTCAGCATCAAATAAGTAAAGCACTATAGCAGATGACTTTATTTTCTCAAAAGTACGTTCTACTCCTTTCGCTTCAATAATGTCTTGAGTTTCTCTTATTCCAGCGGTATCAATAAATCGGAAATTAATTCCTTTGATGTTAATTTCATCTTCCACAGTATCTCGGGTGGTTCCTGCAATTTCAGAAACAATGGCTCTTTCCTCGTTCAACAGCGCATTTAAAAGCGTCGATTTTCCAACATTTGGTTTTCCTGCAATAACAACCGGAACACCATTTTTAATTACATTCCCTAAATCGAAAGATTGAATAAGGTGTGAAATGTTCTTATGCAACTTCATAATCAAACGCCGTAAGTCATCGCGATTAGCAAACTCCACATCTTCCTCGCCAAAATCCAGCTCCAGCTCAATCATACTGGCAAAATGAATCAATTGCTCTCTCAAGGCTTTCAGCTCGTTACTGAAACCTCCTCGCATCTGCTGCATAGCCAATTGATGCGACGCTTTAGAGTTAGAAGCAATTAAATCTGCCACGGCTTCAGCCTGAGATAAATCCAATCCCCCATTCAAAAATGCTCTCAATGTAAATTCTCCCGCTTTCGCCAACCTTACACCACCTTTAATCAGCAACCTGATAATGCTTTCGATAATATACTTTGATCCGTGACAACTAATTTCCACCACATTTTCTTTAGTGTAGGATTTAGGCGCTACAAAAAGAGAAACCAATACCTCATCTACAATTTTATCCCCGTCCCTTATCGTACCGAAATGAATGGTGTGGCTATCTTGTTGCTCTAAATTTTTACCTTTAAAAACCGAATTGATGATTTTTATAGCCTCTGGCCCCGATAGCCTGATCACGCCAATAGCACCAATTCCGTTTGGCGTTGCCAATGCCACTATCGTCTCTTCCTGATATAAACTCATAAGCCCAAAGGTAATAATTTGTTTAGCTTGCCAAGTCCGAAAAAAACTTAAAGTCATTTCTTTATATTTGGAAGTTGAACATCAAAAATCACTGTTGAATAGCTAAAAAATCGATTTAACTATAAAGAAAATTTAATCTTAATACCCTAATATTCAGTATACATACAAACACTATCTAATATTAAAGTTTATGTCAAAAATTACTTTCATTGGTTTAGGAAATATGGGTTCACCAATGGCTCAAAACCTAATTAACGCAGGTCATCACATTAAAGTTTACAACCGAACTACAGAAAAATCAGCCGAATTAACTGGAGCATTCCAAATATGCGAGTCCGTAAAAGAAGCCTGCGCCGACCACGAATTTATTGTTACTATGCTCTCGGAAGATGATGCACTTTATCAAATCTGCGAAGGCGAAGACGGACTTTTAGCGCAAATGGAAAAGGGTGCAATCCATATTAGTATGAGTACCATTTCGCCGGATACCTCAAGAGATTTAGCTAAAAAACATCAAGCACAAAATCAACATTACCTCTCCTGCCCTGTTTTCGGTAGACCGAATGCAGCGCAAGCAGCGAAGCTATTTATTTGTACGTCTGGCGATGATGAACTAAAACAAAAGGCAAAACCTGTTTTGGAATTGATGGGACAAAGTGTGACTGATTTCGGCACCGATGCTGGCGCAGCCAATGTGGTAAAACTTGCAGGCAATTTTATGATTATGGCAAGTATGGAAACCATGGCGGAGGCCTTTACACTAGCAGAGAAGCAGGGTTTGGATAGGGAGAAAGTAGCTGACTTTTTTGGAGAAACCGTGTTCAACGCTCCTATTTATAAAAACTACGGAACTTTAATCGCAAAAAAGCAATACCAACCGGTGGGCTTTAAGGCGAGTCTGGGATTTAAAGACGCTCGTTTAGCAAGCAAAATGGCTTTGGACGCAGAAATGCCTGCTCCGCTATTAAATTTAGTTTATAATCGGTTGCTGAGCGCTGTTGCAAACGGAAAAGGAAATGGCGACTGGGTAGAAGGCATCTCAGGCGGTGTAAGTAATGACGCGGGGATTTAATTAATGCTGATATACACAGGTTTAGGATTAGCGTTGATAGCGTTCCTGGTTTTAAGTTTTTTGAATACAGCAGTGTTTGGCGCACAGCCCTCGGCAGACGAGTTTAAAGGTTTACCAAACTATCAAAATGGCAGTTTTCATAACCGCTTGCCTACGCCGATGATGACAGAGGACGGTAGTTACCGGAAGATCATCCGACTGATGCTGAACCAGCCTAAAACCGTTAATCCTTCCAACACAATACCCGTCGTTAAAACAAATTTGATGGCTTTAGATCTTTCAAAAAACTCCATTATAT